>NZ_DCSO01000107.1:13473-23532 GCF_002325665.1 Methylophaga sp. UBA1464 | reverse complement strand
GGCTCGGCCAATCCACAAGCCACAGACACGAACCACTCTTGGCAGTTTTTCCGGGCCAATTACTATTAATGCCACAACGGCAATAATTAACAGTTCCCAAAAACCAATATCAAACACGGTGATTAGCGTTTGGTGTTGTCGTGTTCTTCATGTTGCTGTTGATGCTGCTCGGTCTCGTTGTCATGCTTCAGATTGCCAGCTTCATCTTTTTTTTCATCTTCGCCTTCACGTACCGAGGATTTAAAGCTGCGAATAGCACTACCGAGGTCACCACCCAGGGAGCGCAGTTTTTTAGTGCCGAAAAGCAAAATGACAATGACCAGAACAATCAATAATTGCCATACACTGATTCCACCAAATCCCATGACGCGCTCCTAATGAAAACCAGGCAGATTGTTACCGCCCAGCAAATGAATGTGTAAATGATCGACTTCCTGACCACCGCCGGGACCGGTATTGATAATGGTACGAAAACCGGTCTCCAGACCTTGTGACTTTGCCAGCGCTGGCAGTTTGAGAAACATATGAGCAATTAGGCTGCTATGACTTTCATCAAGATGATCCAACCGTGCGATGTGCTGTTTAGGAATCACTAACAGATGAACGGTGGCTTTCGGATTAATATCCTTGAACACAAAAATCAGCTCATCTTCATAGACTTTTGAAGAGGGAATCTCACCGGCAATAATTTTGCAGAAAATACAGTCGGTCATTTTTTGCTCCTGCTGGCTTTTTCTTCATGACCTGATAAACCAAAACGACGATCCAGCTCGGTTAAAAGGGCATCGATATCAATATCATTATGCGCCAGTAACACCATAGAGTGAAACCAAAGGTCAGCAGTTTCGTAGATGATTTGCTCTCGATCACCCGCTTTTCCGGCGATAACCGTTTCAGTGGCTTCTTCGCCTAGTTTTTTCAGAATTTTGTCGGTGCCGGCCGCATACAGGCTGGCGACATATGAACTGTCGGCATCAGCAGTTTTACGTTCATTCAGCACTGCCATCAGTTTATGCAAGGTATCACGCATTAATAAATCTCATCCGGATTTTTCAGAACCGGCTCAGTGGTTTGCCACTCACCGTTCTGCAGTTCTAGGAAGAAACAATGATGACGTCCAGTATGACAGGCAATGCCACCAATCTGTTCAACTTCAAGCAAAATAGCATCCTGATCACAATCAATACGTATCGACTTAATAAGTTGCTGATGACCGGACTGTTCCCCTTTATGCCACAGTTTTTGTCGCGAACGTGACCAGTAAACAGCATGACCGGTTTCAGCTGTCAGCTGTAATGACTGACGGTTCATCCAGGCTAAAGTAAGTACTTGCTTAGTCGAAAACTCTTGTGTGATAACAGGCGCCAAGCCATCACTGCCCCAGTTTACCTGATCCAGCCATGAGCTCATAAACGCACCTCTATGCCCTGCTCTGCCATTTGTTGTTTGGCTTCACCGACGGTATGTTCACCGAAATGAAAAATGCTGGCGGCCAGAACCGCATCCGCATGTCCCAACTTGATACCATCCGTCAGATCCTGCAGTTTACCCACACCACCGGAAGCAATAACCGGCACCACAACGGCATCGCTGACGGCCCGGGTGAGTTCCAAATCAAAACCGGATTTTGTGCCATCGCGATCCATGCTGGTGAGTAAAATTTCACCCGCGCCTAATTTAACCATTTTTTTGGCCCATTCGACGGCATCAATACCTGTTGGCTGTCGACCACCATGGGTAAATATTTCCCATCTCGGTGTTTCCCCGTCAGCCGATACACGTTTGGCATCAATGGCCACGACTATACATTGTGATCCAAATTTCTCAGCCGCTTCGCGAACAAAATCAGGGTTGCTGACGGCGGCTGAATTAATGCCGACTTTATCTGCACCGGCATTCAGCATACGACGAATATCCGCTACTGTTCTAATGCCACCTCCAACGGTAAGTGGAATAAACACCTGGCTGGCAACGGCTTTGACCACGTCTTCCATGGTGTCACGGTTATGGTGAGTAGCCGTAATATCCAGAAAAGTCAGTTCATCTGCACCCTGTTCATCGTAACGCTTGGCAATTTCTACCGGATCACCGGCATCACGGATATCGACAAATTGCACACCTTTTACGACGCGGCCGGCATCGACATCAAGACAGGGGATAATACGTTTTGCCAAAGCCATATCAGATCAGAATTGCAGTGGTGGATTTAAACGATCGGCCATTGCCTGGCCTTCGGCCAAATCAATGGTACCTTCATAGATGGCGCGACCAATAATGGCACCCATGACACCTTCGGATTCGTAATGACAAAGCGCTTTGATATCGTCATAGTTGGTTACGCCGCCAGAAGCGATGACCGGAATATTGATGGCGCGGGCCAGATCTCGTGTTGATTGCAAGTTCACTCCCTGCATCATTCCGTCACGACTGATATCAGTGTAAATAATGGCTTCTACCCCATCCTGTTCAAACTGTTGAGCAATATCGATCACGTCATGGTTGGATAATTTCGACCAGCCATCAATGGCCACCTTGCCATCTTTGGCATCAAGTCCGACGATGATATGGCCGGGAAACTCGGCGCAGACATCCCCGACAAAATGGGGTGCATTAATGGCTTTAGTACCGATAATGACATAGCGAACACCAGCATCGAGATAGGTTTGAATAGTGTCTTCATCACGAATACCACCACCCACCTGCACATCCAGATCCGGGAAAGCGGCACAGATTTGATGAATAACATTAGCGTTAACAGGGTTACCCGCAAAAGCACCGTCCAGATCCACCATGTGCAATCGCTTGGCACCGGCTTCAACCCACCTTGTCGCAACGGCCAGCGGATCTTCCGAAAATACAGTGTTATCTTCCATGCGTCCCTGACGCAATCGAACGCAGTGACCCTCTTTAAGATCAATGGCAGGGATTAATAACATAACGCTTTCTCCATCAAACAAATTGTCAGGACTGACCGTCCCAGTTAATAAAATTTTTCAATAACTGCAAGCCGGCATGTTGGCTTTTTTCAGGGTGAAACTGTACGGCAAACAGGTTTTCTTGTGCCAATGCGGCAGCAAAAGGTAAAGCGTAATGACTGCGGCCGGAGATTTTGGTTTCATCTGCAGGCTGCACATAAAAACTATGAACAAAATAAAAACGACTATTCTGAGGTATATCTTGCCACAAGGGGTGTGCGAAGGTTTGCTCGACTTCATTCCAGCCCATGTGCGGTACTTTCAGCCCCTGTTCAACCGCCTTTTCAAAGTACAGAACGTCACCTTCAATGATGTCCAAGCCATCTGAGCCCTGGTTTTCCTGACTATGGGTTAATAAAGCCTGCATGCCGAGACATATTCCCAGGAATGGTTTCTGACTGGCCATTTCGATGATGAGTTTGTCGAGTTCAAGTTTTTTGAGTTCTGCCATGCAGTCCCGAATAGCGCCTACGCCAGGAAACACAATATGATCAGCGGCATGGATCTCGGACGGATCAGCGGTAACAAAAATCTGAGTGTGGTTATCGGCTACGGTTTCCAAGGCTTTGGAGACTGAGCGTAAATTACCCATGCCGTAATCAATAACTGCAACGCGACGCATAAAACAAGGACCTGAGCTAGAAAAGTAGAGTTAGAAAATCGTTAATCGATTATAAAGCACCCTTGGTGGAAGGCAATTGTTGTAAAGCACGTTCATCCAGCGTGACAGCCATACGCAGAGCCCGCCCGAAAGCCTTAAAAATCGTTTCTGCGATGTGGTGCGCATTACGCCCTTTGAGGTTATCAATGTGTAAGGTGATGCCGGCGTGATTGACCAGTCCCTGAAAGAATTCATAAAACAAATCCACATCAAATTCACCAATTTTGTCGCGGGTGAAAGTCACATCAAATTCGAAGCCGGGTCTGCCTGATAAATCAAGTACTACTCGAGATAAAGCTTCATCCAAAGGCACATAGGAATGTCCATAACGGACAACGCCTTTTTTATCACCCAGTGCCTGTTTTAATGCCTGGCCAATGGTGATGCCAACATCTTCAACCGTGTGATGAGCATCAATATGCAGATCACCATTTGCTTTGATTTGCAGATCAAATAAGCCGTGACGGGCAATTTGTTCCAACATGTGATCGAGAAATGGCACGCCGGTTTCGGATTGGAATTTTCCGCTGCCATCCAGGTTGATGGAAACTTCAATTTGGGTTTCGAGCGTGTTACGCGCAACATTGGCGCTACGAGCGGTCATTAGCTTTCCTGAAAACTGAAATAAAAACAAATAATAACTGTTTCAGTGCCGGGTTTGAAGCGTTATCATGGCCTGTGACTTTTTTAGGGAAAATAAAATGACACAAGCCAGGGTGATAACGCCATTATTTGAGGATTTTGCCAAGGTTGAACATCATCATCAACTTGCCTGTCAATCATGTGCTTTATACCGGCTATGCCTGCCTTTGGGGCTGCATCGGGATGATTTATCCAAACTGGATCAGATCATCAAGCGCAGTGCTGGCTTCAAACGACATCAAATTCTGTTTGAACCTGCCTCAACCTTCAAGACGATATTTGTTGTTCGTTCAGGTTCGTTCAAAACCACCATTTCAGCGGCTGATGGACGCGAACAGGTCACTAGTTTTTATTTTCCCGGAGAGTTTATCGGGATGGATGCCATTTACCAGCAACGTTATTTATCAACGGCTCGTGCACTTGAGGCCAGCAGCATCTGCGAATTACCTTACGAGCGCTTGCAGGAGTTCAGTGCCACGATTCCAGAGTTACAGAATCAGTTAATGACGCGATTAAGTAAAGAAATGTCAGCCGATAAAAATTTATTACTGTCTTTGGGTAAAAAGACCGCTCAGGAAAAGCTGATTAGTTTCTTATTATCACTTTCTCAGCGTTTCAGTGAACGTGGATATTCTGCTTTGTCGTTCCAGTTGACAATGTCACGTGGTGATATCGCAAACCATCTTGGCCTGGCGATTGAAACGGTCAGCCGTTTATTTACGCAATTACAGGAACAGCAGTTATTAACGACGCAAGGTAAAGAGGTAACGATTCTGGATCTGCCGGCATTAAAACAACGTTGTGGATAACCTGAAGTCTGTTGATCTTCAATAACGCAATCCTAAGGGCCGGAACTTATTCCGTCGCAGGGCGTTGAACATGACTTAAATAGTACACCGCAGTATTTCCCTCTAGAGAGAATACAGGAGCTCCAGTAGAACTGCGCTCAAAGATAAACACACCCAAAAAACATTTTATTGACCTGGATCAATGCCGAAACACCGGTACTCCGTATGATCTGAAACTGTGTATCACAACAGATTATTATTCGGAGTCGTCCCATGAAAAAAATTCCCCTGATTTCTTCTATCCTGCTGGCTGCTGGTTTGGCTGGACCTGTTACTACTGTTATGGCTTATGAGGCGGGTGACTGGTTAATCCGGGGACGTATTATCAATGTTAATCCTAATGACAGCAGTGGTAGTCTGACGGTTAATGGCGCTGATACAGGAACGAAAGGTGTGAAAGTAGACAGTGATACGGTTCCGGAGTTGGATATTACCTATATGATCACGCGAAACTGGGGGGTAGAGCTGATTTTAGGTTATTCAGAACACACGGTTACTGGTGAAAAATCTTGGGCAGTCCTGGGCGATGTTATTGATACCAAAGTGTTGCCACCCACTTTGACATTGCAATACCACTTTCTGCCAGACTCCAATATTCG
The DNA here is from genome assembly GCF_002325665.1 of Methylophaga sp. UBA1464. Classification (NCBI taxonomy): domain Bacteria; kingdom Pseudomonadati; phylum Pseudomonadota; class Gammaproteobacteria; order Thiotrichales; family Piscirickettsiaceae; genus Methylophaga; species Methylophaga sp. UBA1464. Next base: position 17,807 of record NZ_DCSO01000107.1, on the reverse strand, counting down.
TCCTTATATTGGCGCCGGTGTGAATTACACGTATTTCTTTGATGAAAAAGTCCCCAGTAGTTCTCTGTTAAGTAATTCCGGCGATAAAGTTAAACTGGAAAGCTCATGGGGCTGGGCGGCACAGGTCGGTGTGGATATCGCCATTAACCAGGACTGGTTCGTCAATATGGATATTAAATACCTGGATATTGATACCACTGCCCGGTTTAAAAATACAGCGGTCGGTAGTGCTAAGATTAATGCAGATATTGACCCGTTTGTTTACGGTATCGGTATCGGTCGACGCTTTTAAGTTTCTCTCCAGGTTTGTCGAAAAGCCCTCTTCAACGAGGGCTTTTTTATGTATTGGAGTGCGGCATGACCAGAGTTTTCAGCCTAACTCCACATGCTGCGAGAACGGCAAAATAAATCATCGCAGACAGTCCAATCAGCCCCATTAATACACCAAACCGGTGCCAGCCTCCCCAGCTTATCCATTCATTACTGTTTGGATTAGTCCATAACAGGAAAAATACAAGAGCGAGATTGGCTAATAACATGCGGATAAAGAATATTCCCCAGCCGCTAATCGGCTGATAAACCGCTTTTTTGCGTAATGTGTAATACAGCAATCCGGCATTGAGCATGGCAGACAATGCCGTTGCTAGAGCCAGGCCGACATGGGCCAGATAAATCATCAGGATAATATTCAGCCCCATATTGCTGACCATCGCAATAATACCGATTTTGACTGGGGTTTTTGTATCCTGGCGGGCATAAAAGCCCGGCGCCAGAACCTTGATGAAAATAAACGGCAACAATCCAAGGCCATAAGCCATTAAGCTTAAAGAGGCCTGATGAGCATCATAAGGTGTAAATTCACCATATTGAAACAGGGTAATCAATAATGGCTCAGCCAGAATGATCAAGCCGATAGCTGCCGGGGTACCGATTAAAAATACCCAGCGTAATGCCCAGTCAATTGTATGTGAGAACTCCTGCATCGAGGCTGTTGCATGTTTACGGGAAAGATTGGGCAAGATGACCGTCGCCAGGGCAATGCCCAAAATGCCCAAAGGAAATTCAACCAGTCGATCCGAATAATACAACCAGGAGATACTGCCGGTGATTAGAAATGAAGCCAGCAAGGTATCCAGCAATAAATTGATTTGTGAAACAGATACGCCAAACATGGCAGGTATCATTAGTCGCAGAATTTTCTGAACGCCCTCATCTCTCCAGCCCCAGCGGGGTTTTGGAAGACTGCCGATCTTCATTAAAAACGGCATCTGAAAGAGTAATTGCACTATCCCGCCGATAAATACCCCCCAGGCTAATGCTTTAACCGGCTCATCCAGATGTGGTGCCAGCCATAAGGCACAGCCAATCATCGAAATGTTCAGGAAAACCGGGGTAAAAGCAGGTACGGCAAACTTGCCATAACTATTCAGAATCGAACTGGCGAGTGCGGTTAATGAGACAAACAGAATATAAGGGAAAGTTATTCTTAACAGCTCTCCGGCCAACTGTAATTTTTCCGGTTGATCAATAAAGCCGGGGGCAAACACAAGAATGATGACAGGCGCGGCAATGACGCCAATCAGCGTAATGAAAAATAAAACCCCCGCCAGGGTGCCGCTGGTAGCAGCAATAAGTTTTTTTAAATCACCATCGCCACGTTCACGATATTCGGCAAGAACGGGGATAAAGGCCTGGGAAAAGGCGCCTTCGGCAAACAGGCGTCGCAGAAAGTTGGGTATTTTGAAAGCAACAAAAAAAACGTCAGCCCCCATTCCTGCCCCAAGGAATCTGGCAATCACAATATCTCGAACAAATCCCAAAATGCGGGATAAAAAGGTCATTATGCTGACAACGATAGTAGACTTAAGCAATTTTTCTTTCATGGGCGCTTAATTATTTAGTGAGTAAGCCTGCCAACGTGTCGCGGAGAGCCAACGATGCAGAATATGTTTAAAAATGTCCATTCTAAGCGTTTTTTGCTGACATATCTTGGCTTGGTGGCATTATTATTACTGTTTTTTCTTACGTTCAGTCCGCAACACCAAACGGATGAGTCTTCAGGCCAGGTTGACGCGATGCTGACGCAGTTTGAACCAGTATTGGAAATTCCACAGTTTCTGGGACATAACATTGAAAATACGGTGTTTACCAATGACGCATTAGTGGGTAAATGGAGTTTTGTGTTTTTCACATCAGCAGATTGCCTTGACTGTGATGCGATCCTGAAAGTTTTGAGCAATTTAAAGGCTGGTCTTGCCAATCGAACAGTTCAAGTTGTGCTGATTGATACCACCGGTCAGCAGACAAGACAGTTGCTTGCGCTGAGCCAGTCTCACAACCTTCAGGGCCATGTCATTTCTGTTTCTGCCGCAGCATCTGCTAAACAGGAACTACAGGCATTTTTTACCCGAAGCCGGGCATATGCACATCAGGATCTGGCTCATGCGGTATTTCTGGTCAATCCAAAAGGATTACTTACTGCCCGCTTTCAGGCACCATTCACCTCGGTCATTTTGAGACAGAGTTTTATTCAAATCCGCGCTGAATATGCCAGTAAAGGTTAATCACTCTCTTCCATGGCTGCGGTAAAGCTCAATGATAATTGTTCCAGTGTGCTGGTTCGGCGGAAGCTGGGTCGCCAGACCAGTCCGATTTCACGTTTTGCGAGACTATCCTGCTTTAGGGGGCGCAGACAGATATCTGCATGACGCACCATATCTGAATTAATCGCCATCTGTGGAATCAATGTTATTCCTAATCCGCTGGCCACCATTTCTATCAAGGTATACAAACTGGTCGCCTGAAAACTCCGCCGCTGAGCAGATGCCGGTAACTGACAGGCACTTATGGCATGTTCCCGCATACAGTGGCCTTCTGCCAGAAGTAATAATTCATTGATGGGTAGTTGGTGGGGTTGCAATGTTTCATAACGGCTTAATGGGTGCTGTTTGGGTAATGCAACCCAGAAAGGTTCTTCAGCGATAACACGATAATTAAGATTTCGAGTATTAAACGGAAAGGCTAATATCGCCACATCAATACTGCCATTTTCAACTTGTGTTAATAATCTTTCGGACTGATCCTCAATAAGTAATAGCTCTAACTGTGGTAATTGCTTGCGTATACGGGGCAATACACGGGGCAATAAAAATGGACTTATTGTCGGAATGACGCCAATTCTTATCCTGCCGGATAAAGGGTTTTTTTCTGCTTGAGCCAGATCCACTAAATCATCACTGAGTGACAATATTTGCCGAGCTCGTTCTGCCACCTCCTCCCCAATAGGTGTGGTCAATACTTTTCTATTGGTTCGCTCAAGTAAACCTACTTCTAACAGGTCTTCCAAATCCTGAATTCCCGCGCTTAAGGTAGATTGTGTCACATGACATTTTTCTGCAGCTCGTCCGAAATGTTTTTCTTCAATGACAGCGGTTAGATACTGCAGTTGGCGTAAAGTGGGAAGTCTCATAATCGTTTTAATCACTTAATAAGTTGATAATGATTTGCTTTGAACAATTTACCATAATTTGAATGACAATTATGCAATCAACGTAAAACCTGTTTTGTTGTAAGATGTCACCATATATATTTAACAATTTTAGTCGGAGATGTTTATGCGTAAATGGCAGTGTTTGGTTTGTGGGTTTATTTATGATGAGGCTAAAGGATTGCCGGAAGAAGGTATTCCGCCAGGTACGGCATGGGATGATATTCCTGATGACTGGGAATGCCCGGAATGTGGCGTTGGAAAAGAAGATTTTGAAATGCTGGAAATCTGATAACAGCATTACTTGATTAAAACCTAAATGTATCGATTTTGAGGTTATGAGATATATAAGGCCGAAATCATAAAACGAAACGCTCTTATTATTATTTGATAGATATAACGTGCTGACGGAATTAACTCTTACCCATTTTCGAAATATTCAAAAGGCCGTTGTTTATCCAGACCCTGGTATAAACATCTTGTCAGGCGAAAATGGATCTGGCAAAACCAGTGTTCTTGAGGCCATCTATTTACTTGCTATGGGGCGCTCATTTCGTACCCGAAATTTAAAAAATGTAATACAAACGGATGAAGTGCATTTTCAGGTGTTTGCCAGAATCAAACCAGGTATTCCTGTGGGACTGCAGTTTTCTTCTGCTACAGGGATTCAAATCCGACTTAATAATGCGCCCTTGAAAAAGCTTTCTGAGTTAGCCAGTCATCTCCCCCTACAGTACATACCAGCAAATTGTCATCAGTTTTTTGAATTGGGGCCAGCGTTCCGAAGGAGAGTTGTTGATTGGGGATTGTTCCACGTGGAACAAGATTTCTTGTTTCATTGGCAAGC
>NZ_DCSO01000107.1:11425-13418 GCF_002325665.1 Methylophaga sp. UBA1464 | reverse complement strand
CCATTGGCAAGCCTATAAAAAAATACTTTCTCAAAGGAATGCTGCTTTACGAAATAATAAGCCTGTAACTGAAATTAGGGTATGGAATGTATCTTTAGTAGAGCACGGTTTACATTTATCAAGATACAGAAACGAATATTTAATGCAGTTATTAATCAGCTTTGAAAAATGGTTTAACAAACTATGTAAAGATTTTAATAATGCAAAGTTTGAATTAAGGTATTTGTCTGGTTGGCCTAAAGAACATGAGTTCAAAAATGTCATCGAAACCACAATTGATAGAGATCGTGCATTGGGATATACACGGTCAGGACCACATGCGGCTGATTGGTCAATCCGAATAAATGGAAATGATCCTGCTGAAGTCCTATCTAGAGGGCAGCAGAAGTTGTTTTTTTTGGCGATTAGCCTTGCACAAATTTCGCTCCTTCAGCAGTTTAATGAGCAAAAAAGTATTTTATTGGTAGATGATATTAGCTCAGAACTGGATGTTCAACATCAGCATTTGGTGCTAGATTGTATTAAAGATTTACGGGTTCAGACCTTTATCACAACAACTAGCTCTGAGCTTAATGCAGCTATTGAAAATGATGAAAATGGAAGTTTGTTCCACGTGGAACGTGGGGAGTTAAGACAGATATAGTCACGCTGTCAACCAACGACGATACATAGTAGAATGGACGATTATGCATCACCTTGCTGTAAATGGATTAATTTATGACCACTGAAAATAATAGTTACGATTCTTCCAACATTAAAGTTTTAAAGGGATTAGACGCTGTCAGAAAACGCCCAGGCATGTATATAGGAGATACAGATGATGGTACGGGCTTGCATCACATGGTCTTCGAAGTTTTAGATAATTCAATTGATGAATCTCTAGCAGGACATTGTACTGAAATCAATGTTCGTATACATCCAGATGATTCAGTTTCAGTAGAAGATAATGGCCGCGGAATTCCCGTGGACATGCATGAAGGTGAAGGCGTTTCTGCCGCAGAAGTTATCATGACTGTACTGCATGCCGGCGGCAAATTTGATGATAACTCATATAAAGTCTCAGGTGGTCTTCATGGGGTTGGTATTTCAGTGGTCAATGCATTATCAAAAAAACTGACACTTGAAATAAAACGTAACGGTTATTTTCATAAACAGAGTTATACACACGGTGTACCCGATGCACCATTAACAGCATTTGAAGCAACCGAAGAAACTGGTACAAAAATACAATTTTGGCCAAGTGAAGAAACCTTTACCCAGATCACCTATGATTACAAAATTCTTGCCAAACGAATCCGGGAACTCGCTTTTTTAAACTCAGGCGTCAGAATAGTACTGACGGATGAAAGGGATGAAAAAACCGAAGTCTTTCATTATGAAGGTGGTATCAGCGCATTTGTTACGCATCTGAATAAAAATAAAACCTTCGTACATGAACACGTCATTAATATAAGTGGCACAAGAGACGACGTCGTTGTTGAGTTGGCAATGCAATGGAATGATTCTTATCAGGAAAATATTTATTGTTTTACCAATAACATTCCACAACGAGATGGTGGTACACATTTGGCTGGTTTTAGGGCAGCACTGACCAGAAGCTTAAATCAATATATCGACAGCGAAGGTTTGGCGAAAAAATCAAAAGTGGTCACCAGTGGTGATGATGCACGTGAAGGGCTGACTGCTGTGTTATCGGTTAAAGTACCTGACCCGAAATTTTCATCACAGACAAAAGATAAGCTGGTTTCATCAGAAGTTCGTACCATTGTTGAGTCACTGGTAAATGAACATTTCCAGGACTTTCTGATTGAAAATCCAAGCGAAGCAAAACTGATCGCCAATAAGATGATTGATGCGGCACGTGCACGGGATGCTGCACGTAAAGCACGTGAGTTAACGCGACGCAAGGGCGTATTGGATATTGCCGGTTTACCGGGAAAACTGGCAGATTGCCAGGAAAGAGATCCTGCACAATCTGAACTGTTCTTAGTGG
>NZ_DCSO01000107.1:9500-11313 GCF_002325665.1 Methylophaga sp. UBA1464 | reverse complement strand
TGCCAAACAAGGCCGCGACCGTCGAACTCAGGCAATTCTACCTTTGAAGGGAAAAATCTTAAACGTTGAGCGCGCTCGATTTGACAAGATGATTGGCTCTGCTGAGGTAGGAACATTAATTACGGCACTAGGGTGTGGTATTGGCCGTGATGAATATGATCCGGAAAAGCTTCGCTACCACCACATTATTATAATGACCGATGCGGACGTCGACGGTTCACACATCCGTACCTTGTTACTCACGTTCTTCTACAGACAAATGCCAGAATTGATTGAGCGCGGACATGTGTATATCGCACAGCCTCCTTTGTATAAAATCAAAAAAGGTAAACAGGAACGTTACGTTAAAGATGACGCTGAAATGGAACGCTATCTGACGGAAGTCGCTTTGACCAACGCGGTACTCTATCCAACCGCAGAGGGTGTTCCAATCGAAGGCAATGCGCTGGCGCAACTGGTAAATGAATATCAAACTATCAGAGCGATCATCACCCGGTTAGCCAATCATTATTATCCGGCATTTCTGGATGAATTGATCTATCAAACAGCGATACCTGAATTTACCGATAACGCGGCAATGAAAGCATGGTTGAAAGCCATTGAGCAACGGATGAACTCAATTATGCCAACCGGCACTTATTTTGTTCTGGATCTGCAAAAACATGACAAAGAGCCTATGCCGCATGTGAATATCAGCTTTACCCGGCATGGCATCAGTAATGACTTTCATGTGCCCGGTGAGTTTTTTGCCAGTACGGAATATCAAAAAATCATGTCTTTCTCTAATAAAATCAATGGCCTATTCGGTGAAGGGGCCAGAATTGAGCGTGGAGAAAGAAATGAAAATGTTCAGCATTTCTCCCAAGCGGTTAGATGGTTAATGGCCGAAGCGCGTCGTGGCCAGCATGTACAACGTTATAAAGGCCTGGGTGAGATGAATCCAGAACAGTTGTGGGAAACCACCATGGATAAATCAAAGCGTCGCCTGCTCCAGGTAAGAATTTCAGATGCCATTACTGCAGATGAAACCTTTAACACTTTAATGGGCGATAACGTAGAGCCGCGGAGAGAATTTATTGAAACCCACGCTTTACAGGCATCGAACTTAGATATATAACTATAGGGAATTCTTCCCGTTCCACACGGTCATAGAGAAGGCCATTCAGTAAATCTGAATGGCCTTTTGTTTATTATTCAGGAGAGAAAAATGTCGATGAATGACGCTCGTTATGATCAAGGCCAGATAATCTTGCATTGGTTAATAGCGGCGATGATATTTTTTATGTTGGGTTTGGGATTGTGGATGGTAGGATTGCCAAAAGAATCTGAATTGCCACCAGGACAGGAAAGCGTACGTGCATTCTGGTTTTTATTACATAAATCAATGGGAATCACGATCGCTGCATTTATTATATTACGTGTAATATGGCGATTGACCCATACTGCTCCCCCGTTACCAGATAGCGTGCCGAGTTGGCAGCAAAGACTGTCTGGCTTTGTCCATTTTCTATTATATGGATTGATGATCGCCATGCCGATAACAGGCTATCTTCAATCAATGTACAGTAAATATGACACAAAGCTGTGGGGGGTAACGCTACCTCGATTAGCAGAGGGTGATGCAGTCGCCAGAGAAACGTTCACCGACATTCACCAGGCATTAGCGTATATTTTTATTGCTGTATTAGTACTACATGTTGGGGCCGCTATGAAACATAGGTTAAGCGGCTCTGAGGTGACGCGCAGGATGTCATTATGGAAATAGCGGTAAAGATGTCGCTAAATATAAAAAAAGGCCCTTATAAGGGCCTTT
>NZ_DCSO01000107.1:5676-9439 GCF_002325665.1 Methylophaga sp. UBA1464 | reverse complement strand
TTTTTTTAGGAATACGCATCGTGGATTAATGCAATTTAATCTTGGGATGAACACTCCGGCGGAACAGATGTGATAACGAAAGCATCAGCACACGAAATGGGCCAAATAAAGCAACCTGATGCATTTTGTATAAAGACAAATACATCATGCGTGCCATCAGTCCTTCAACCTTCATACTGCCCTTGCTTAAATTACCCATCAGATTACCGACCGTACCATAGCGTCCTAAAGAAACCAGTGAACCATAGTCATGGTAGTGATATTCCGGCAGTTCCTTGTCTTTCATCCGATTGACAATAGACTTGTAAACCAGCGAGGCCATTTGGTGCGCGGCCTGGGCACGCGGGGGAACATTCTGATCCTGTCCTATCCATTTACAGGCACAGCAGTCACCTATCGCATAAATATCATCGTCAAATGTGGTTTGAAGCGTCTGTTTTACGACTAATTGGTTCATCCAGTTGGTTTCAAGCCCGTCAATATCTTTGAGAAACTCAGGCGCTTTAATGCCCGCAGCCCAGACCTTGATTGCGGCAGGGATATTACGGCCACTTTGCGTTTTGATCTCAGTATCAGTCACTTCTATGACACGCTCACCAGTAAGGATTTCTACGCCAAGTTCATTCAGCTCCTGTTGAGCCGCGGCAGAAATATTCTCGGGCAACCCAGGCAAAATACGATCAGCAGCTTCGATTAAAGTAAGCTTTACATCTTGTGGTTTAACTTCATCCAGTCCATAAGCATTTAACAGATGTGAGACTTCGTAGAGCTGCGCGCATAACTCGACGCCAGTAGCACCAGCACCGACAATGGCAATATTTAACTGCCCCTCATCAAGAGGGCGACCTTGCGTATGGGCACGCAGATAAGATTCTAATAACTGATTCTGGAAATATTCGGCTTGTTTAGTGGTATCCAGGAACAGACAATGATCGCTAACTCCTTTGATACCAAAGTCATGACTGACACTGCCAACAGAAATAATGAGATAGTCATAATCAAAACTACGACGCGGAATAATTTCAACACCGTCTTCGTTGAAGGTTGGCGCAACGGTTATTTGTTTATTTTGACGATCAAGGCCTTCCATTCTACCGAGACGAAAACGAAAACCACTGCACATGGCCTGACTCAAATATTCAATTTCGTCTTCATGAGAGTCAAGAGTTCCGGCAGCAACTTCATGTAAAAGGGGTTTCCAGATATGCGTGTGAGTACTACTCACCAGAGTAACTTGGGCTTTCTTTTTCTTACCAAGTTTTTTCCCCAGTTTGGTAACCAGTTCCAGGCCACCTGCTCCACCACCAACGACAACTATTTTTGGCACTGCTTCTGACATAGATATGCGACTCCCATCAATCCGTTGCAAATTATGTGGTTAATTTTAACTTATCTGTAAAGCCGTAACCTATCTAATTTTTACTACTAGGTCAGAGTCTGGCAAAATTCAAGGCTTAACATCAAGTGAGAACGAACAATGCAATCACGGCCTGAAAAGCCAAAACTGGCCTGGGCAATCTCAGGGTCGGGGCATTATCTGGACGAATGTCTGGAAATAATCCGCGATTTACCTGATGTCGACTTGTTTTACAGCAGAGCCGGGGAAGAAGTTATCCGTATGTACGGTCACGATCCTAAGGCGTTGAACAATGGGGGACATGTCTATCGGGATAGAGCTGCCAGCTCACCGCCTGTCGGGTTATTTTATCGAGGCGATTACCACACCCTGGTAGTTGCACCGGCAACGTCAAATACCGTGGCCAAAATGGTAATGGGCTTATCTGATACGTTGGTTACCAATGTTTATGCGCAAGCAGGAAAATGCCGTGTACCAAGTATTGTATTAGCCTGTGATGCTATTCCTGAAGTTGATACCCCTGCTCCCGATCGGATGGTGCGATTATGGCCCAGAGCTGTGGATCTGGGGCATACCGAAAAACTGCGCACCTTTGAGGCGACAACCGTAGTGGAATCCGCAGAAGCGTTATACGAAACACTCAAAAAACGTCTGGAACAAGTTAACGCCGATCATGGCTGAAACCATTCTTTTTCTCACCGGAAAACTTGCTCAACCGAGTGTTGAAAAGGTGTTGAATGAAATGGCGCCTTTGCCGTTTGACTATAGAGTGCATCAGCTAGGCTTATCCGTGGCGGCATTAATGACAGATAAAATGATTGCTCGGCGGTTGAAAGCGGAAGACTACGCTGGATGCAAACAGATTATCGTTCCTGGACGATGTCGTGGGGATTTAGCAGAGTTGAGTAAAAATTTAGGTATCGAAGTCGTTCGCGGTCCAGATGAAATTAAAGATCTACCGGTGTTTTTTGGCAAAGCCCGAAAAATTCCAGATCTTAGTCGTTATGATGTAAATATTTTTGCTGAGATTGTCGATGCGCCGCAACGAGATATCGAAGGCATTCTGGAACGAGCCCGTTATTATGGGGACTCGGGTGCCAATGTGATTGACATCGGTTGCCTGCCGGAAGAAAAATTTCCATTAATGGAAGAAGCCATAGCCGCCCTGCATGACAATGGCTTTAAAGTTAGTGTGGACTCACTATCGATGGATGACTTGAGACGAGCGGCTAAAGCTGGGGCAGATTACCTGCTTAGTCTGACAGAAGACACCATCGATCTGGCTAAAGAAACCGATGCCATCCCTATTCTGGTGCCCGCAGAACCAGGATCCTTGGCATCGTTAGAACGCGCCATGGAAGCCATGGATAAAATCGGTAAACCCTGGATAGCCGATCCGATTCTGGATCCGATTCACTTTGGCCTGACCGACTCCATTGTTCGTTATCATACGCTAAGACAGAAATATCCCGATGCGCCAATGATGATGGGGATTGGTAACCTGACGGAGCTGACGGATGCGGATACCAGCGGAATCAATGCCCTGCTGTTTGGCATTATTTCTGAGTTAAAAATTACCAATGTGCTGGCTACCGAAGTCAGCCCTCATGCCCGGCGAGCAATTAAAGAAGCAGACGTTGCTAGACGGATGATGTTTGCTGCACGAGATGATAATAGTCTGCCTCGTGATTTCACAGCAGACTTACTGGTCAGTCACGAACGCAGGCCATTTACGGATACGGAGCAGGAAATTATTCAGCTCTCGGAAAATATAAAAGATCCTAATTACCGGATTAAGATTGCCCCGCAGGGCATTTATGTTTTTAACCGTGATGGTTTGATACAGGATACCGATCCGTTTGCTTTTTATCCGCAATTGCAGGTTAAAGACGATCCAGGTCACGCCTTTTATCTTGGGGTGGAGTTGGCCCGTGCTCAGATAGCCTGGCAACTTGGCAAACGTTACACCCAGGACGAGGATTTGCAATGGGGTTGCGCCGTTGAGCCCGAGCCAGAGGATCTGACCGAGCAAAAAGCGGAAGGTACCACTATGAGAAAACGTAAACAGCGTGCCTGTGGAACGGCTGAAACTGAGAAACCAAATAAAAAGGAGCGCGCCTGTGGCACGGCTGATCAGTCGGATACATGAAGTTATCGTTGTCACGATAGCTGAAAATGGTAAACCGCATTTAGCACCAATGGGTATATCGGAAGTAAATGGTCACTTTCAGATTAAACCCTTTAAGCCCTCGAGCACTTATGACAACCTGATCCGTCATGGCCAATGCTCAATTAATTTTGTCGATGATGTGCGGATTTTTGCCGGGGCGTTAACCGGCCACCGGGATTGGCCTACATCCCCTTGTCAGCAGATTGAGGGCGAGTACATCAGTGATGCGTTATCAC
>NZ_DCSO01000107.1:0-5627 GCF_002325665.1 Methylophaga sp. UBA1464 | reverse complement strand
TCAGTGATGCGTTATCACATATCGAACTGGAGATGGTTCGATTGGTGGACACCGATCCACGTGCCTGTTTTTACGGTGCGGTGATTTGCGATGTTAATCACAAACCGTTCAGAGGTTTTAATCGTGCGCAGAATGCTGTGATAGAAGCGGCTATTCTGGTGAGTCGCCTGGACATGTTATCTGAACAGAAAATCCGTGAGGAGATCGCCTATCTCACCATTGCAATAGATAAAACCGCAGGTGAACGAGAACTGGAAGCATGGAACTGGTTAATGGAAAGAGTAAAACTTGCCGGAATAGAATTAAATCATGACTAGGTGGCTGGCCAGCGTACAATCCCTTGACGAAGCTCAATCATTGATTGAGCACCTGCCAGATATCCTGGATATGAAAAATCCTTCACAAGGCGCTCTAGGCGCATTAACGCATCAAACCGTAACAGAGATTGTTCGCTGGGTTAATCATCGTTGTCTGTGCAGTGCGACGGTGGGAGATTTAACGATGCAGGCGGATATCTTATCTGCTGCAATTTCAGACATGGCTGCGACGGGTGTTGATTATGTCAAAATCGGTATCTTTGATGAACCGGATCTTAGCCGTTGCATTGAGCAACTCGAGTCAACAATCAAAGCCATCCATACCCCGGTTATCGCTGTAATGTTTGCCGATCAATTGCCAGCACAAAAAATGATTCCGACGTTAGCCAAAGCAGGTTTTGCCGGAGTAATGCTGGATACCGCCATAAAGAACGGTCAGGGTTTACTCGACCATTTATCCATCGGAACATTAAAGAGATTTGTAGTTGAAGCCAAATCCGCAGGGTTACTGTGCGGTTTGGCCGGTGCCTTGACAATCGAAAATATTCAGCAGCTAAGCCCGTTGGAAGCCGATTATTTAGGTTTTCGTAGTGCGTTATGTCATCAGCAGACCCGCACCAGTTTTCTGGATCCAGAGTTAGCTAAACAGATCCACAGCCAAATGAATGCAGGTATGCCAAAAGCCAAAACCGGTTAATTGCCAGCTGAAACGGTTCGTTTAACCAAAGCCATGACTAAAGGTCGTACGAACAAAATACATACAAATGCTGCTGGCATGGCGACTTTATAAGCAACCAATGCATCATAAAGAAGCTTTCCATTAATACCCTGATGTACTGCGGTAATAATCAAACACATCAATGCTGCCATAATCGAAGCCATGTAAAAGGCAAATACATAAGGTGTAAGGCGCGCTGGTAGTTTGCCAAATGTTCTTTTAGCCACGTTGACACAGTTGGAATTATTTTTCATTTAAGTCTCCAGCTCGTTGAATGCTGGGGCTACCTTACCGCTGGAAATTGCTTATCAGTAGCCGCTAGACACTATAAACACTCATAAGCTAATCTTACGAAACTCTCAAACAATTGATATTAATGACTTATGGATACAATGCGCGGTGTGGAAACATTTGTTCGAGCAGTTGAATTGGGAAGTATTGCAGCCGCTGCACGCCGTCTTGGTATCAGCGCCGCGGCAGCCAGTCAAAATATTGCTCGACTGGAAACCGCGCTGGGAGCGCGTTTATTAACTCGAACAACTCGTAGTCTGGCCTTAACCGATAATGGTGAGGTGTATTTCCAGCGGGTCAAAGGCTTGTTGAATGAGCTGGAGCTTGCCAAACAAGCGGTTTCAGCGATGCAGGGTCAGGTTGGAGGAAAGCTCACCATTGCCTGTTCAGCTGCTTTTTCGCGGCATGTTTTGGCGCCATTAATTCCAGGGTTCAATCAACGTTATCCACAAATCAGTCTGGAATTACTGGCTACAGATCGACGTATTGATCATCTAAAAGAAGGTATTGATATCAGTATCCGTATTCGCCAACAATTACAGGATGGATTGGTGGCAAGACGAATTGCGACATTGCCATTAATCTTTTGTGCATCGCCGGAATATCTCCAGCGAGCAGGTTATCCGGATACCCCGCAGGCTTTGTTAAATCATGATTGTTTGATGTTTCGGATCCCGGTGGATGGTCATATTTTCCGCTGGGCTTTTATTCGGGAAGGTCGGCGTTATGAGCCTGATATTAACGCAACAGCGGTAAGTGATGATATTGATATGTTGGCTAAAATGGCGGTAGCAGGTGGCGGCATAACCCGTTTGGCAGCATTTGTCGCAGAACCTTACCTGGCATCAGGTCAATTAAATCAATTATTTGGGGCGGAGCATCTGTCAGAGGTTAAAGCGGAAGCGGAACCCTTAGAGTTTTATTTCTGTGTGACAGATCGTTATGCCAAAACACCTAAAGTCGCCGCATTTTTTGATTATTTGTATGAGCATTTGCCCGACAAATGGCATGTAAAAAGCGGGTAGAGAAAACGATTCTCCCTACCCGATTTTTCTAGCTAAGCGGCAAGTTGATTTCTCAACAATCTGGCAGCTGAAACCATCGCTTTCAGCGCCGGCTCTACTTCCTCCCAGCGACGGGTTTTCAAACCGCAGTCAGGATTGACCCATAATTGCTGCTTATCGATACGCTGTGCAGCGAGTTTTAATAACTCGACCATCGACTGTTCAGAGGGAGTGTTCGGGCTATGAATATCATAAACGCCGGGTCCAATCGCGTTTGGATAGTCAAAGTCACGAAATACATCCAGTAATTCCATCTGTGACCGGGAGGTTTCAATGGTGATCACATCGGCATCCATTGCGGCGATGGCTTCGATAATGTCATTGAACTCGGAATAACACATATGGGTATGGATCTGTGTTTCATCTCCTACTCCATTGGCTGAGATCTTGAAGCTTTCCACCGCCCAATCGAGATACGCCTGCCATTGAGATTGTCGTAAAGGCAAACCCTCACGTAACGCGGCTTCATCAATCTGGATGATTTTCACACCTGCTGCTTCCAAATCAATCACTTCATCACGAATGGCCAATGAAATTTGCTTACAAGTCTCGCTGCGCGATTGATCATCTCTGACAAACGACCAGTTGAGAATCGTAACTGGCCCCGTCAACATGCCCTTAACCGGTTTGTCAGTAAGAGATTGGGCATATTGGGTCCACTCTACCGTCATTGGACGCGGCCGTGATACATCACCAAAAATAATGGGTGGTTTAACACAGCGTGAACCATAGGACTGCACCCAGCCATTATCCGTAAATGCAAAGCCTTGTAGTTGTTGACCAAAATACTCGACCATGTCATTCCGTTCTGCTTCACCGTGCACCAAAACGTCCAGATCCAATTCCAGCTGTTTATCAATGGCGTAGCGAATTTCTGCCTGCATCTGCTGTTGATATTCGGCATTGCCCAGTTGGCCCAGACGAAATTGTTTACGTGCCTGACGAATCACATTGGTTTGTGGAAAAGAGCCGATGGTGGTGGTTGGAAATGCCGGTAATTGTAAGTCCGTCTGTTGGATCGCAGCACGTTCAGTGTAATTACTTTGACGCAGTGCCAGCTCGGGCTGGATAGCCTCGCAGCGTTGCTTGACTGCAGGATTGTGAACCCGAGTCGATTGCTGGCGGTGTTGAATGGCCTGATTATTGTCTGCCAGTTGTGTTGTTACGCTATCACGTCCTGCATTAAGTGCCCGAGCCAATACTTGCAGCTCATCCAGTTTTTGTACAGCAAAGGCTAACCAGTCATGTACCTCAGCATCCAGATGCTGTTCAGATTGCAAATCAATAGGCACATGTAACAGTGAGCAGCTTGGTGCCAGCCATAAGCGATTTGCAAGGCGTTTGTGTATCGGTTCAAGCAGATTAAGTGTTTGGTTTAAATTGGTTTTCCAGATGTTTCGACCATTGATAACCCCCAGCGATAAAATTTTATGCGATGGCAGCCAATCCACCACACGGATAATTTCATCCGCCGCGTTTATCGCATCAAGATGAAAGCCTGCCGTTGGTAATTCACATGCCAGTTGCAGATTCTGTTTTAGTTGACCGAAATAGGTGGTCAGAAGCAGCTTAACCTGAGACTTGGCTAATGAAAAATAGGCTTTTTGCAGAGCCTGCTGCCACTCAACAGAGAGCTCAGTAACCAGAATGGGTTCATCAATTTGTACCCATTCAACACCGGCCTTAGCTAATCCATCCAGAATTTCAGCATAAACCGGTAATATTCTTTCCAATAAAGCCAGTTTGTCGCTTTCATCTTTGGTTTTGCCCAGCCATAAATAGCTGACTGGACCAACCAATACAGGTTTAGCGTTGTAACCCGCAGTCTTTACTTCTGTAATTTGAGATAGCAATCTATCTGGATGAGCTGAAAAGTCGGTATCAGCAGTAAATTCAGGCACCAGATAGTGATAGTTGGTATCAAACCATTTAGTCATTTCAGCTGCGTCAATTTGATGATCACAGCAAGTCGAACCAGCCTGACCACGTGATGCCTGAAAATATTGGATTAAAGCATCGGCATTTTTATCCACCCTTGTCGGCAGATTGCCGAGCATCTGACTGGTGTCCAGCACATGGTCGTAAAAAGAAAAGTCTCCGACAGGCAACAGATCCAGTTCGCCTTGCAGTGCCCAATGCCGTAAACGTAATGTTTTGCCGGTTTCTTCTAATGCCTCGGTATTAATTTCGCCCCGCCAGTAGCGTTCCAATGCAAATTTTAATTCGCGTCGTTCACCAATACGTGGAAAACCAAGATTATGTGTGCTGACCATTCGATATCCTCTCAATCGGTTTTAAAGCAGCCCATTGTAATCAGCTTAATTTATGAGTAATAATGATGATTGTTAACAAATTTATGAGATATATTCATATATGATCGAGCGAGCGCATTTACGCATTATTCAGGCATTGGCTGAAAACGGCAGTTTAACGGCGGCAGCGAATGCATTATTTGTTACGCAATCGGCTTTATCTCATCAGATCCGCTACCTTGAGCAGAAATTGGAAATCAGTTTGTGGCAGCGCGATGGACGAAAATTAAGACTGACCCAGGCTGGTGAATTGATGTTGCAGGTTGCTCAGCAAGTTTTACCGGTTTTAGAGCAGACCGAGCAAACCTTGCAGGCATATGCTGAAGGACGTGCAGGAATACTGCGCATCGGCGTGGAATGTCATCCCTGTTATGAATGGCTGAAAAAAATTCTGGCTGATTTTCTGCGGGAAATGCCGCAGATGGATGTGGATATCGTGCATCAATTCCAGTTTTCCGGAATGGAAGGTCTGTTAAATCATCATATTGATTTGCTGGTGACACCGGATGCGGTTAATCAGGTTGGAGTACTTTATCAACCGATGTTTGATTATGAGCTGGTGCTGTTGGTGGAAGAAAATCACCCATTAGCCCGGCAAAGTTATATTGAGGCATCAGCTCTACAGAATGAGTTATTGCTGACCTTTCCGGTAGCCCATGAACGCCTGGATGTCTTTACTCAGTTTTTAATGCCTGCGGGAATTCATCCACGAAGCAAAGCCATGCAATCCATGGATATCATGGTACAAATGGTGGCCTTGCAAAGAGGTATAACCGTTTTGCCTAACTGGTTGGCGATGGAGTTTTGTCAAACCCTGCCGGTAAGGGCTATACGTCTTGGCAAAAAAGGCCTGGCTAAAAAACTTTTTGCGGCTATCAGAGAATCGGATGAAGAGGTCAGCTATTTACAACGGTTTATCACTCTC
>NZ_DCSO01000029.1:11331-13028 GCF_002325665.1 Methylophaga sp. UBA1464 | reverse complement strand
CTAACAGAGCAGCAACAGGAAGCAATTCATAGATTCGTTTTGGCATAGATAAAGCCAGATAAGCCAAAATATTGCTCAGCTGATAATCACCTTTTCCCAGGTCATCCAGCTCAGCGATAAAATCCATAAAGGTATACAGCGACATCAAAACCACTAAAACTAAAGCGGTACTGCCTAGAATCGTTTTACTGATATAGCGTTGCAGAATCATGCTGTTTTGGGTCGCTTACGTTGATGCCAGAGTCGTTTGAGATTTTGCCGGTTTTGTAATATCAGCATAATGCCAATCATTAATAAATGTACCCAAATCGCCCCGAACCAGGGAGCCAGATCGCCCTTTTCCACCCAGGCCCGGGTGACACCTAATAAATTACTGTAAATCACATAGACCAATACTGCGGGGAAAAAGCCGGCATATCGCCCTTGCCTTGGACCTGTATGCGCTAACGTAATGGCAATGACACTCAAAATAACAGTCATAACCGCGCTGGAGACACGCCACTGAATTTCGGCCAGATCCTGCGGTTCACCACGCTCCCAGAGCTCGGCTGTGGGTAAAGACTTATGCCGTTCGCGAACCTGTACTGATTCACCACGTTCAATTAACATGCTATGTGTTGCATATTTGGCAATACGAAAATCCAGATCACCGGCATTGCCTTCATAACGATAACCATCTTCCAGAATCAGATATTTATCACCACTTTCAGTTTCAATCTCAAATCGTCCACGCTCGGCTCGGAAGATCAGCGGCTTCTCGTCACGATGAATTTCAATGAAGATATTTTCCATATGGCTTTTATCTTCGCTGAGCTTTTGCGAATAAAAAGTCCAGTCACCACTTTGGCTTTCCTTAAAACTGCCCGCCACCAGCCCCGTGGTATTGGCCGCCACCTTGGCTTTCTGTTCAATTTCATAGCGCCCGGATAAGACATCAGGAACAATCAGCAGGGCTAATACACCCGTGATAATTGCCATTGCGCCACTGAATATGACAACATTTCGCAATATGCGGTTACCATCAATACCGCAGGCGGCAATCACCGTCAGTTCGTTATCCGAGCTCATTCGTGACAAACTGAGTAGCACCGCCAGAAATGTGCCTATCGGCAACAAAATGGATAGCGCGCCCAGCGAATTAAGCCACAATAAATTAAAGATAACTTCAGCTGGCAAATTACCCACAGCGGCCTGAGCCAGATAACGGGCAAAGCGGGTTGCCACGTATATCAGCCATAGCACACCGATAACCGCTGTCAGTGAAAGTAAAAACTCTCGCAGCATATATCGGTCTATCAGGCTGAAACGCTCAACAAATAATCGTCTTAGGGCGGGCATTATTCAGTGGTCTTCGTTAGAATAGGCAGTCAGTTCGCTGCAGTAAAAAGCGCAGTCTAAACCATCTACATCAACAGGAGAAATCCATGCAGTATTTTGTGACCAAAGATGTTTTGCCAACGCAGTCGATTGACTGTATTGCCGTCGCCGTATTTGAAGGCAATCAACTGAGTCCAGCAGCAGCCACTTTAAACACCGCCAGCAATGGAACCCTGCAACGTGTTGTCGAACGTGGCGATATCAGTGGTAAACCGGGTCAAACATTGTTGTTACAAGATATCGAAGGTATTTCGAGCCCTCGCGTTTTACTGGTGGGCTGTGGCAAATTCGAAAAAACAACTGAAAATGACTTCAACACA
>NZ_DCSO01000029.1:5907-11260 GCF_002325665.1 Methylophaga sp. UBA1464 | reverse complement strand
AAATGACTTCAACACAGCCTGCATTACAATGGCTAAATGGTTAAATGACAGTGCTGCCACACAAGCCGTCAGTTGTCTGGCTGAAACGCCAGTCAAAGATCGCAGTACTGCCTGGAAAATCCGTCAAACCATTATCAATACGGAAGCTGCTTTATATCGTTACAGCCAAACCAAAAGTCAGTTCAAACCGGTAGATAAACCGCTGGCCAAACTGGGATTTATGGCTACTGAAGCCGATATTGACGCATTGGAGAAAGCTTGTAAAACCGGTGCAGCTATTGGCAAAGGCATGAATCTGGCGCGTGAACTCGGTAACTTGCCGGGCAATATCTGCACACCAACCTATCTCGCAGAACAAGCAATAAAGCTGGGGAAAGATTTAGACAATCTGGTGGTTGATGTACTGGAAGAAAGTGATATCGCCGAATTAGGCATGGGTTCATTCTTATCTGTCTCACGCGGTAGCCGAGAGCCTGCAAAACTGATCACCCTGAATTACGGTGGTGGCGGTAACAGCAAACCCATCGTTTTGGTGGGTAAAGGTTTAACTTTTGATGCGGGCGGTATTTCGCTTAAACCCGCTCCCGGCATGGATGAAATGAAATACGATATGTGCGGTTCGGCCAGCGTATTAGGCACCATTCAAGCTGTTGCCGAATTGCAGTTGCCAATCAATGTCATCGGGGTCATTCCAAGCTCTGAAAATCTGCCGGATGGTGATGCCAACAAGCCCGGTGATGTGGTGACCAGCATGTCCGGTCAAACCATTGAAATATTAAATACTGATGCCGAAGGTCGTTTACTGTTATGTGACGCGCTGACCTATAGCGAACGTTTTGAGCCCGATACCGTCATTGATATCGCTACCTTGACCGGTGCGATTATTGTTGCATTGGGCAGTAACGCTTCCGGTTTGATGGCTAACAACCAGGAGCTGGCAGATGACCTGCTCAAAGCCGGTAACGATAGTTTTGATCGTGCATGGCAATTGCCGTTGTGGGATGACTATCAGAAACAACTGGATAGTAACTTTGCCGATATCGCTAATGTCGGTGGTAAAGAAGCTGGCAGTGTCACAGCCGCATGTTTCCTGTCTCGCTTTACTGAAAAATTCAAATGGGCGCATCTGGATATCGCCGGTACGGCATGGAATGGCGGCAAAGAAAAAGGTGCCACAGGACGTCCTGTACCTTTATTGATGCAATATATTCTGAATCGTCTGGAAGACTGATAGCACATTCATGACTAAAGTCAGTTTTTACATTTTAGGCACAACCGATCCGCTTGACCGGCAGCAATTTGCCTGCCGGTTGGCGGAAAAAGCCTATCAACAAGGTCATCAGGTGTTTATCCATACTGAAGATCAGAATCAGAGTGAAGCCATGAATAGAGCCTTATGGGCTTTTCGGCCTGACAGTTTTGTACCCCATCAAATATTAGCCGCTGATAGTGAAATAGAAGCACCGGTTTTGATCAGTCATCAAAATACGGCTCCACCTAAACTGATGGATGTGTTAATTAATTTAAATCCGGTTCAGCCATTATTTTTCAGTCAGTTTGAACGACTGGCGGAAATTATTGATGGTGATGAAGAAATCAAAAAACAGGGCCGCGTCCGTTATCAGTTTTACAAAGATCGTGGTTATCATCTCGATACGCATCAGATAAACAATTAACGCAATCCGGCTCACTCATGACCGGGCACACATTAAGCGGGTATAATGCCCGCTTTTCTTTTTCCGAACAGACAAACGCAGAGACGCATGGACAAAACCTATAATCCCGATGCAATTGAACAACGCTGGTATCAACAGTGGGAACAAAACGGCGAATTTAAACCTTCTGGTGAAGGCACGCCCTACGCCATTATGTTGCCTCCGCCCAATGTCACCGGCAGTTTGCATATGGGTCATGGGTTTAATAACACCATTATGGATTTGCTCACCCGTTACCACCGGATGAAAGGTGATAACACATTGTGGCAGCCGGGCACCGATCATGCCGGTATCGCCACACAGATGGTGGTAGAACGTCAGCTCAATGCCGAAGGCAAAACGCGACATGATTTAGGGCGTGAGGCGTTTATTGAGCGGGTCTGGGATTGGAAAGGCGAATCCGGTGGCAATATTACCCGTCAGTTACGTCGTCTTGGATCCTCTCTGGACTGGTCTCGTGATCGTTTCACCATGGATGACAATCTGTCCGAAGCCGTGAAACATGTGTTCATCAAACTGCATGAAGAAGGTTTGATTTACCGTGGCAAACGGCTGGTGAACTGGGATCCGGTTCTGCATACTGCCGTATCCGATCTCGAAGTATTATCCGAAGAAGAAGCTGGCCATTTATGGCATTTCCGTTATCCACTCACCGATGGAAGTGGTCATCTGGTGGTCGCCACGACCCGTCCTGAAACCATGCTGGGTGATACGGCCGTTGCGGTACATCCGGAAGACGAGCGTTATAAACAGCTGATTGGCAAAACCATCACGCTACCTTTGGTAGGACGTGAAATTCCAATCATCGGTGATGAGGATGTTGATCCGGAATTTGGTAGTGGCTGCGTTAAAATCACCCCGGCGCATGATTTCAACGATGCTGAAGTTGGTCACCGTCATAATCTGGAACAAATTAATATTCTGACGATTGATGCCGCCATTAATGACAATGCGCCGGAAAAATATCGTGGTCTGGATCGCTATGCAGCCCGCAAACAAATCGTTGCCGATTTCGAGGCTTTAGGATTACTGGAAACCATCCAGGATCACAAACTGATGGTGCCGCGTGGCGATCGTTCAAATGCCGTCATCGAACCATTATTGACCGATCAATGGTATGTCAAAGCGGATGTACTCGCAGCACCCGCAGTTGAAGCGGTACAGTCAGGCAAAATCAAATTTGTCCCGGCCAACTGGGATAAAACCTTTTATAACTGGATGGATGGCATTCAGGACTGGTGTATTTCACGGCAAATCTGGTGGGGCCACCGCATCCCGGCCTGGTATGACGAACAGGGCAATATCTATGTTGGAAAGGATGAAGCCGATGTCCGTAAAAAACACCGGTTGGCTGACACTATCAGTCTGAGACAGGATGAAGATGTTTTAGATACCTGGTTCTCTTCTGCTTTATGGCCCTTCTCCACTTTGGGTTGGCCGGCTGATGATGCCGCATTGAAAACCTGGTATCCGACCAGTGTATTGGTCACCGGTTTTGACATTATCTTCTTCTGGGTTGCCAGAATGATGATGATGGGTATTAAGTTTATGGATGAGGTGCCATTCAAGGAAGTGTATATCCATGGTCTGGTCCGTGATTCGCATGGCCAGAAAATGTCGAAATCCAAAGGTAATGTTTTGGATCCCATCGACATTATTGATGGTATTGATCTGGAATCACTGGTTGCCAAACGTACCAGTGGCATGATGCAGCCGCAACTGGCTGCCAAAATTGAAAAAGCTACCCGCAAGGAATTTCCGGAAGGGATTGCACCGCATGGAACCGATGCGTTGCGTTTCACTTTTGCCTCTTTAGCCACCACCGGACGTGATATCAATTTTGATATGAACCGTATTGCCGGTTATCGCAACTTCTGTAACAAACTATGGAATGCTGCGCGTTACGTATTAATGAATGCCGAAGACCAAGATACGGGTATTGATAACGCTGACGTTGAGTTAAGCCTGGCTGATCGCTGGATCATTTCGTTATTGCAACAGACTGAACAGGATGTTACCCGTGCCATCGACAGCTACCGCTTTGATTTGGCGGCGCAGGCAATTTATGAGTTTATCTGGAACAACTATTGTGACTGGTATCTGGAACTGTCCAAACCGGTCTTAAATAACGATGCAGCCAGTGACGCCGCCAAACGTGGTACCCGCCGCACCCTGGTTCGGGTGTTGGAAGCCACACTGCGTTTAGCGCATCCGTTTATGCCGTTTATTACCGAAGAAATCTGGCACACCATCGCCCCGTTAGCCGGTAAAACAGGCTCAACCATTATGCGTGAGGCCTATCCTATCGCTGACGAAAGCAAAATTGACAGCGCTGCCGTAGCGGATATGGAATGGGTGATGCAATTTATTAATGGCATTCGTTCTATTCGTTCACAAATGAATATCGCACCGAAAAAACAATTACCTGTGCTGCTTAAAGATGCTGCTGCGATCGATGAACAACGTTTGCAACAAAACCACGACTTTATCAGCCGTCTGGCCAATCTGGAATCGGTTGAATTGCTCAAAGGTGAAGCACCTGCGGCAGCCACCGCGCTGGTTGGAAAAATGGAAATTTTGATCCCCCTCGAAGGCTTGATCGACAAAGAAGCCGAGATTGCGCGTCTGGATAAAGAAATCAGTAAGCTGGATAAAATTATCAAACAATCCGCTGGCAAGCTGAGCAATGAAAACTATGTTGCCAAAGCGCCTGCAGATGTTGTTGCCAAAGAGCGTGAAAAACTGGCTGAACTCGAACAGTCATTAGGTCAGTTGCAACAACAACGTAACGCGCTTGGTTAAAGTCCTGAGTTCTTTCCAGGAACTTTACGCCTCAGTTAGTCTGTCAATATCAACATAATAAGCCGGTGTTTTCACCGGCTGCTATCTGTTGTAATAGAGACTATGACTACACAAGAATTTAATCCCAACGACGCTACCACCACCCCAATGACGCGGCTGCAGTTCGATAACCGTTTTGTAAGGGAGCTCCCCGCCGATCCGGATACTGAAAACGTTCGCCGTCAGGTGCTGGGTGCCTGTTATACCTTTGTGAACCCTACGCCTGTTGCCGAGCCTGAACTGGTCGCTTATTCCATGGATTTAGCCACCGACTTAGGCATCAGACCAGTGGATTGTGAAAGCCTGCAGTTTGCTAATGTGTTTGCCGGTAATGAGCTGCTTGAAGGCATGCAGCCTCATGCTATGTGTTACGGCGGACATCAGTTTGGCAACTGGGCCGGACAACTGGGCGATGGCCGGGCCATCAATCTCGGTGAAGTTCAGGATATTCACGGCCAACTGCAAATGTTGCAGCTCAAAGGTGCGGGCGAAACCCCCTACTCCCGTTCGGCTGATGGATTAGCGGTATTACGATCTTCGGTGCGTGAATTTCTCTGCAGTGAAGCCATGTTTCATCTGGGCATCCCCACAACCCGTGCTTTGAGTCTAGTGACCACCGGTGAAGGTGTGATCCGGGATATGTTTTACGATGGTCGACCGCAAACTGAACCAGGTGCGATCGTTTGTCGGGTTGCCCCCTCATTCCTTAGAATTGGTAATTACGAGCTATTTAATTCTCATGGTGATATCGACAACCTTAAATTATTAGTCGATTACACCATTCGCCATCATTATTC
>NZ_DCSO01000029.1:4861-5854 GCF_002325665.1 Methylophaga sp. UBA1464 | reverse complement strand
GCCATTCGCCATCATTATTCGCATTTAGGTGAACCGTCCAAAGCGACATATCTCGCCTGGTTCAAAGAAGTGTGTGAACGCACGGCAGATTTGGTGGTGCACTGGATGCGTGTTGGTTTTGTGCATGGCGTATTGAATACTGATAACACTTCGATTTTAGGACTGACTATTGATTACGGCCCGTATGGCTGGATTGATAATTACGATCCCGACTGGACGCCAAACACTACCGATGCAACGGGTAAACGCTATCGGTTTGGTCACCAACCGCAAATCGCTCAATGGAATCTGTTACAACTCGGCAATGCTATTTATCCATTAATTGATGACGTCGAGCCACTGCAACAAATTCTGACTGATTACGTCAAGCTTTACACGGATAAATGGCAAAAAATGCGTGCCGATAAACTTGGATTGAATGACTATCAGGGTGACGCCGATCATGAACTAAATCAGCAGTTACAGAAAATTCTGTTACTGGCTGAAACCGATATGACGATTTTCTATCGCAATTTGGCAGACGTGTCGTGTGAACAAAACGATCTCAGTGATGAAGACCTACTGGCACCGTTAATGGAAGCGTATTACGCTCCTGAGGCCCTATCCAAAGAGGATAAAAAAGATATCTGCAACTGGTTGAGACGCTATCAGCTGCGTGTGCAGCAGGATGGCACCAGCGACCTTGATAGAAAAGCCAGAATGAATCGGGTAAATCCGAAATATGTGTTACGTAACTATCTGTCTCAACAGGCAATAGACAAAGCTCATGATGGCGATTACAGCCTGATTCATGAACTTTTAGAGGTCATGCACCGTCCTTATGATGAACAACCTCAGTATCAGCATTACGCAGCTAAACGTCCCGACTGGGCAAGAGATAAACCCGGCTGTTCAATGTTGTCTTGTAGTTCATAACCTAAGGAGTTAACCAGATGAAATTGATTAGCGTGCTGCTTGCAGTATCAGTTTGGTTTTTTGCTGTTCCGGCTTATG
>NZ_DCSO01000029.1:449-4787 GCF_002325665.1 Methylophaga sp. UBA1464 | reverse complement strand
ATGCAGGTAGCGTCAATGATAAAAAGTTGCAAATTGACAAGGTTGCAGATGGATTAGGAATCCCATGGGGAATGGCAATTTTGCCCGACGGTACGATGCTGGTGACCCAGCGCGAAGGCAAGTTAAGCCTGGTCAATCTTGATTCTGGGGATAAAACGGATATCAGTGGTGTACCTTCAGTTAAAGCACAAGGTCAGGGTGGCTTTCTGGATGTGGCTTTATCACCGGATTATGCTGAGAGTGGCTGGATTTATTTCACCTACAGCAAAGATATAGATGGCCAGGGCGCAACTACACTCGCCCGTGCAAAGTTAGACGGCAATGCTTTAGCTGATTGGAAGGATTTAATAGTCACCCAATCACGCACCAGTAAAGGCCAGCATTACGGTAGTCGGATTGTGTTTGATCAGCAAGGTCATCTGTTCTTCTCTATTGGGGATCGTGGCGAACGTGATATGGCCCAGGATCTTAACAATCACAACGGTACCGTTCTAAGGCTAAATCTTGATGGTAGTGTTCCGCAGGACAATCCTTTTGTCGGACAGGACAATGCTTTGCCGGAAATCTGGAGTTACGGTCATCGTAATCCACAGGGCCTGCATTACAACGCTGAAACACAACAGCTTTGGGGTATTGAACACGGTCCACGTGGTGGTGATGAAATCAATCTGATTGAAGCAGGCAAAAACTACGGTTGGCCTGAGGCTTCCCATGGTAAGGAATATTATGCTCCTGTCTCTGTCGGTCAAGGCAAAGAAGTGGATGGTATGGCAAATCCGATAAAAGTCTATATTCCATCCATCGCTCCCAGCGGTCTGGTGCAGTATCAGGGTGAAGCCTTCCCGGAATGGCAGGGTGACTTATTTTCAGGTGCCATGGCGCTACAACATCTGAATCAGGTCAAAATTCAGAATAACGAAGCAGTCGATGAAACACGCTATTTACGAACTATGAATAAACGTATTCGTAACGTCATTGAAAGTCCTGAAGGCTGGTTGTATGTATCAACAGATGATGGCGAGATTTATCGGATACAACCAGCTGCAAACTAATATTTGATGTCCAGAATCAGATAACGATGACCACCATCCTGAACCTGGATAGTTACTTCGTCATCTATCTGTTTTTTCAACAACGCTTGCGCCAAAGGTGAATCCACACTGATATTCCCTTTGGCGTGATCAATCTCATCCGGGCCGACGATCCGGTATTGAACCTCTTCCGTATCATCCTTCAACAGCGTCACGTTCGCCGCAAAAAATACGGCTTCCTGATTATCCGGGATACGATCAATGACCATCAAATCCGGAATACGTTTTTGGAGATAGCGGATCCGCCGATCAATTTCCCTGAGTTCTTTTTTACGATAAATATATTCGGCGTTTTCAGAACGATCGCCTTCAGCCGCGGCAGCGGCCAAGGCCTGAACTACATGCCTGCGCCGCTGCCAGCGCTCGCTCAGCTCCTGATTCATCCGGAACATGCCATCAGCAGTGATATAGGGTGATGATGCCATTATGCTGATTTATGAAGTCTTTCGTTCAGCAAGGATTCATTGATGGATGCACCAATACGCCCTACAATTAAACGCATATCCGTTTCAGCATTTTCCAGGCAACTGGTGCCTCCAGGGGATGGCGTCATATTGAAGACAATACCGTTTCCGGGGTTAATCTTGGCCTCACCCATCAACAACTTGGCATTCTTTTTATCAATCAACTGAGGCCTGACACCCCCAAAACCTTTAGCGAATTCAATATCTTTCAATTGCAGGCCAGGAACGATTTTGCGTGCATCTTTCAAAAACAGCCAGCGACGTAATAACGGCACTTCAAACAGGAAGTTTTTAAAGATGTAGTTGCGAATATCCTTGATACGGAACAAATCCCAGAAAACTTTAAGCACCCTGCTGTCCAGACGCAGAACCCGCAGAAATTCAAAAAAAGTTTTATTGTTATAACGCTCTAACAATGGCAGTAACAATGCCGTGGGCCCAAAACGGGTTTTACCCTCGACCAGCACATCCGGATCACCATGCACCGCGGCAAATGGCAATGCATCATTCTGCACGGTATACACCTTGCCACGGAGCACTTGCGGGGTGAAATAAAAGCTCCCAGCGACAGGCAGGCAAGAGAATTCCAAGCCATAGCCCATCTTTTGTGCCAGCAGTAAACTATGTCCGCCAGCAGAGACCACCACGCTGCGAGCCTTAATGATTTTATCGCCGGTAACCAATGAAAATACGCCATCACTTTCGACAATATCATCGACTTCGCTGTTAAATAAAAGCTGGATTTGTTTGTCTGTTTTGGCTTTGGCCTTATCAACAAAGGCTTGCGATAAACGTTGATAGTCGACCGCACTGTAATCATCCAAAATAGCAAGTGCAACACAGGGTTCTGCCCGCATTTCACCATTTACCATGACGACGGCGGGTTCATAGGAAGCAATATCCGATTTTTCCAACAGTTTCATATTGGGAAAGACTTCACGGAAGGTCTGGTAGCGCTGGCGAAGCTGACGGCATTCCTGTTCACCGACACCTAAAACCATTTTGGGATATTTGAAAATGACCTGATCTACATTAGGTAAATCAGCAGCAAAATTCACCAGCATCTCAGCAGCCGCTTTTACCTTGGTCGCTTTCTCCAAGGTGTAATTGGTCTCAATATCACCGCAATGGATTGTCTGGCTGTTGTTACGGCCATTCGAGTTGACCTTGGCCACCCCGGCATATTTTTCCAACAGGACAATATCATTAAGATCAGTATATTCAGCCAGCATATACAGCAGCGCGGTGCCACAGACACCGCCACCGATAATGGCTACCTGATGAATTTGGTCTGTCATAAATTTTTCCGTGCTTAAACGACGGAAATTTTAGCAAAACGTTGCTCAGACCGTTTAAAAATATCACTTCATCAAGTTATATAAGGCGATAGCAGATCTATCTTACTCACTTGTATTTTGGCTTCTTATTGCCAGAAAATGACGGTATTGTTGAAAGAATCGCCTGTAACTCACTCCGTTTCTTTTTGCTTTTACCCGTTTTTTTGACAGCAGTTAATTTATCCACTTCACCCAGTAAACTATCCAACTGCGCAGTATCCGGAAGCGGCTCCTCTTGCGTTGGTGGGATCAGTGATAACTTTTTATCCGTTTGTGTCGATTGTAGCTTTTCAACATCTTTGAGTAATGATTCCAAACGCTCAGGTTCAGGCAAGTCGGGCTGTTCAGGAATATCAAAAACGGCAATTTCAGACTGTGTCTGTTTACGATCCAACTCTGCCTGAGCCTGTTCTGCCGCAAGTGCTGCAGCAAAGTCCTCTTCAGCCTGGCTCAGGTTTGACTTCTGAGTTATATCTTCAACGGGGGGGATTTCTCCAGCTTCATTTTCAGGGCTGTCCATATCCGGATTTGCCTCTGTATGAACTGATGTTTTAACGTCAATTTTTTCGGAAACGGTTGACTCAGGGATTTCATCAACCTTGCTGGGTGAAGTATTGTCGAGTAAATCTGAGACCCACTCATCATCGTTCGTATGTGTCTTCTCATCGTTAAGCTTGGGTTTCAGTGGCTCACTTTTATGCTCATTGGAGCCCATCAATGAAACCAGAGGCGCCTTTTTAACTTCAGAAATTAATTCCTGAGTCGAATTCATTCTGTATCCATTGGCTGTTGATAATTCGATTTCTTCCTCAATAAACTCAGGCATGCCATGAAATGCATAGGGTTGCTTATCTGATGCAGGAGACACCAAAGTTTTCTCAGTTGACTTTGCTGTTGAAACAAAATCCACTTCTGCATCCCTGTCAGAGCGATATGACGATGGGGATTTTTGCTGTTTAGCATCTGGCTGCGGGGAGGTGTCATCAGCTTTATCAAGCTCAGTCTTTAAAGTATTGTCAGACTGTGCTGCTTCAATGTGATAGCTTTCTTCTTTATTCTCAAAAGACTCCTCCAGGCTGCTTTCTTTATCCAGAAAATCTGGAGAAAGACCGGGAGCTTCGCTGCTTACAGTGTGGCTTTCTTCCGCTTCTTCAATAAGCATTTCCCTGGATGGCTCACTATCAACAGCTTTTTCAATGGGTGGTTGTGTGGCGATTGCATGATCTCCAGCAAGGTGTTGTTTCCTTGCTGCTTTCAGCCGTTGTGTTCGTTCACGTAATTTAGCCCGTAACTTCTCAATCTCATTAACAGGCTCATTCGTTTTGGATGCTTCCTTGACGATATTTTCATCGGCAGCTATTGCATCAATTGGTTGTGCCGACATTATGCCAGCCAATCGCTCTTCCTCGCTTTGGTAGTGACTTTCGGCTTCGGCTTCGGCTTCGG
>NZ_DCSO01000029.1:0-228 GCF_002325665.1 Methylophaga sp. UBA1464 | reverse complement strand
TCGGCTTCGGCTTCGGCTTCGGCAATATTGTTTTCTGTCTGGTTTGTTTCAACCAAATCGTTGAACGCATCTTCAGTTAATTGCTGGCTGTCGCTGTCTGAACTGGGATCTTCAATGGACAAAGCCTCTTCGAATTCCAATTCCAACGGAGAAATTTGCTCTGCTGCTTCCACTTCTTCCGTTAAAGCTTCTGACGCTGGTTCGACGGCTTGTTCCGGCTCGCCAGGT
>NZ_DCSO01000088.1:31930-32693 GCF_002325665.1 Methylophaga sp. UBA1464 | reverse complement strand
CCGTCTTCGCTTTCCCATGCCATAGCTGTATTTGCTACTAACATGGATGAGGCAGCCAAGCAGAGTGCTGATATTTTTTTTAATTGCATTATATTGCTCCTGAACGGTTAGTTGTCGTTGTTATAGTGACCCACATCATCAAAACAATTAAAAATCAAATTGAAGTGGATAACCTTTTATCTGCAGCTGATCAGCGCTGCCCTGGTTGTGTGTCTTTTTTTGATGCGCTTTGTATATTTTTCTGTCTGAAAATATTTATCAGCGCACATTGAAACTCGCTTTATTCCGGCTGCGTACCCAATGACAGCTCGGCACCGTCTTCTAATGGTTCAAGCCAGTCGATGACCGTTTGTCGATAAAGATCCAGACCCTTGTATTCAGAAAGATCCGGATGCAGATTGGTGAGCACCCGACGTAGCCGTTTTGCCCATTTTGGATAGGTGACCAACTCATCCAGGCTAATCAGATAACCACGTACACTGAAAGCAATGGCATTACTGCGTGGCAGACGGAATAGCGCCTGCAGCTCAACCCGAAGATGTACTTTTTCGCCGACGTTCTCCGGCGTCACTGAAGCATTATCAGGTCCCCATAAAGGAAATTCTTCGGGAGAAGTATCCAGACGCGGATTGACCGTCATGGTCCAGTTCAGCCGACGTACCGGACTGCCATATTGCAGATGCAGCAAATATTTCAGTGCCCGGTCAAAAATGCCGATTTCATTTGCCTGCGGAACCGGACCATGCCATTCTTTGAACGACAT
>NZ_DCSO01000088.1:31644-31871 GCF_002325665.1 Methylophaga sp. UBA1464 | reverse complement strand
CCATACCGGCATCAAAGGCAATTGACCAGTCAGCCTGACTGGTGACCATCCCCATATCAGCAAATAAATCGTCATCACGATGATCCATGATGATCCAGTCACCCTGAACCTGGCGTGAGATATATTCAAACGGCTCCATCGGTAAGGTACTGGTATCACCAAAAGTAAATGTCTGATCAATTTCCAGTGGCTTGTTCACCCAGTGCCACTGATCACCGTTCTTGGTC
>NZ_DCSO01000088.1:16076-31584 GCF_002325665.1 Methylophaga sp. UBA1464 | reverse complement strand
ATCACCGTTCTTGGTCAGCTCAAACCATTGCGGGTAATCCGCTGACAGTGATTCCATAATCAGTTCGACCATGTCCCACTGAGCATCCATCATGTGCGGCAAGGCAATATAACGCGTCGAGTCGCGTTCAAGAGTCAGGCGTCGATCCTCACATTCGGCAATGTAATGCTCATCAATATCGATGGCATGTTCAAAAACCGATCCGGGATTGGTTGAAACATGCTGCTCAATATTGACGCTGTACATGTATTCATCCTCGGCAAACGGAAACGGAAAACGCCGTATTGCCTCAGGTGAATTACGGAAAGTGTAATCATCCCGAAAAGTTTCTTTTTTAAAGGCTGGAGTATTCATAAGACGTCCTCAGATATTGAGTAATAATTTCTGACAGCGGGCCCTGGATACGCAGGGCATGATTTTGTTGCCAGACGCTTTTTCCGCATCAGACAGATAATGATCGTTGTGCATCAGTGCGCCATCGCACTCCAGAACTTCTACTTCACAGCGACCACACGCACCGCCACGGCAGAGAAAATCGGGTTCCAGGCCAGCCTCTTCCATGGCTTCGAGCATGCTCATATCACCCGGCACTTCAATTTCCATATTGGACTTGGCCAGCTGTACCATGAATGATTCACCGATAGGTGGTGCCAGGAACTGCTCACTGTGCACATGCGTTTTTGGCCAGCCCAAATCTTTGGCCGTCAGTAATAACGCATTGACCATCGGCTCCGGCCCACACACATAGATATGGGTACCCAGAGGCTGGTTGGAAAGAAGGTTCTGAAAATTAATCCGCTGGCCTTCACTCTCAATGTGCAGATGCAGACGATCGCCACACATCTGCTTTAATTGTTCGACAAAAGCACCATGTTCTGCTGAGCGGAAGGCGTAATGCATTTCGTAGTCATCACCCAGTCGATTCAAATCAGCGATTTGTGACATGAATGGTGTAATGCCAATCCCTCCGGCAACCAGGATGTGTTTTTTGCCCAATTTGGACAAGCTGAACAGATTGACTGGATAAGTTATCTGTAACTCGGAACCGACCTTGACACCGTCATGCATAAACACCGAACCACCGCGTGACTTCTCCTGTCGCCGAACCGAAATATGGTAACTGTCGGTATTTTCCGGTGATCCCATCAACGAATAAGGATTCCGATGAATACGCCCATTAATATTCATCGACACCACCACATGACTGCCACCGGAAAACCGTGGTAATGGCCGACCATTTTCTTCGACTAACGTGAAATGCTTCACCACATCGGTGACCTGTTCGATTTCGGCCACTCTTACGTTCAGGATACTCATGGATAAACCTCTTCAATCTGTGGAATGTTGCCCGGTTCTTCCGCATCGACCATCACCCCCATATAGGCACCAAGTCGCCGGGAAAAATGGTCACGGACAAACAGATGTCGACCACAATTGCTACATGGGAAGACGTTGTGATGAACATCACGGGTAATCGTTTTGCAGTGAACGCAATACACCGGTCTTGCCAGCGTGCCGCACAACTCTTTCTGCACATCAACATCCTGAACACCTGCCGCACGTGTTTTCTGCAATACTTGCCACATAAAGGCCTCACTACCAGCCACATAAAAGTGGGTTCCCATCGTGCAGTCTTTCAGCCGCTGTTCCAGATTATTCAGCAAGCTCTCTTCTGAATCACATAATTCAAGTTCTTCAGGCACTATTTGCTGAAGAATGTCTGAATAGTTTTTATTTGCCGTGGCTAAATCTGTGTACAGCACCTGAATGGGATCTTTGGGGTACATCTGCTGAAACAGTTTAAGCACGGCAATACCACCCTCACCCCCGGCAATCACCAGATGTGCCACCGCCGGGGTTTGCCACACCAGCGAATCGTAAAGTGGTTTGCTTCTAATCCAGTAACCTCTTTGCATAAAGATTTCCTCATTAATTCTGACAGAGCGAGGCCGGATCCCTGGCCACCGCCGTGCAGACTATTTACTTAGTTGTTCCGGATGAGTACGCAGGCGCATCGGATCATAGAAAGGCATTTTGGCCACATACGCTTTGACCGGCTGGTTGTCTTCCACCACGAGTTGCGTACCGAGTGCCAGATAATCCGGATGCAGATGCACCAGTGCCAGGGATTGCATCAGGTAATTGCTAAAACTGGCGCTGGTCACCACACCAACATCCTTACCGTTGTGGGTAATACGAGAGCCTGGTTCAACGGCTTCAGCGCTCCGACAGATAATGCCGGCCTGTTTGAAACGTTCTTTGCCTTTGGAGGCCAGGACAGCCGCTTTGCCGATATAATCGCCAGGCTTGTCCAGATCGACACCCCAGCCCATATTGACTTCCCAGGGAGTGGTATCACCTTCAGGCATTTCATAAGGGAAAAACAGCAGACCGGCTTCAACACGGGTCAGGTCAAGCGAATCCCAGGAGGCGGCAATCGCGCCAAATGGCTTGCCTTTATCAAGAATCATGTCCCAGAGATGAATGGCGTCATCCGCACTGCAATAAACTTCATAGCCACGCTCACCTGAGTAACCACCACGCGCAATTTTGATATCACAGCCAAATAGCTTCGCATCAACATGTCGGAAATATGGCAGCGTTTCTAAATCAAAATCCAGATGGGGATTCAGTATTTCCAGTGATTTAGGGCCCTGAAGCGACAGAATATGCACATCCAGATCGGGAGCTATCTGGACATTTTTACCCTGAGCGATCTTTTCCAGTTGCTGCGGTGTGGCACCACTGCCATGAGACAGACGGTATTTGTTTGGCGCATCACAAATCACCATAATGTCATCACATAACGCACCGGTCTCATCCACTTCCGCGGCCAATCTGGAAAACCCCGGTTGCATGGTGGTGACATCAATCGTCACCAGTTGATCCAATACCACAGTTGCATCAGGACCACTGACATTCAGAATATTCAAAGCCGATACGTCATACAGGCCTGCGCGTGTACGTACCGCAATCACTTCTTCGTCCGGATTGGATTTATAGCTCCAGGGAATCGGCATATTGTTCCAGGTATCCCCATCCAGTAAGGAACCAAGTTCCTTATGACGCACATTTAGGATTGAATTTCTAAGCATTATGATCTCCGCAGTCATTAAAATTTATGGCTAAACCAAACCATAGCCCAGCAGGCAATACTCTAAAATTCCCAAGATGGCGTACTCCCTATGGAGTAAATACCCTTCAGCTGAACGTATTCAGCAAAGGTCTAAAAAGGTTTGGGAAATTTGGATCAGGCAGACATGGATTTTGGAAGCTGGTGAATTCGTTGCTGAATTTGAATCATTTCCAGTACAACCTGGGCAGCCTCTTTGCCTTTAATACGGGCACGGCTGACCGCTTGTTCTTCGTTTTCAGTCGTCAAAATAGCATTGGCGATGGGGATACGAAAATGCTGTTGGATCTCGGTAATGGCACGAGCTGACTCGTTGCAAACCACTTCAAAATGATAGGTTTCGCCCCGAATAACGCAGCCCAATGCGATTAAACCGTCAAAACCACCACTTTCAGACAGCTCAGATAATATCAATGAGATTTCCAGTGCTCCCGGCACGGTAAATAACACAATGTCATTGCTGGCTACCGCCGCACGATTCAATTCATCAATACAACCACTGACCAACGCACTGCCTATCGATGGGTTAAAGCGTGACTGTACAATACCGATCCGCAGACCTTTGCCATTCAGACCCGCTTTCGTTGCTGACACTTTTAGATCATCTGTCATGCCGCTTTTCCTTCATGTAGGTCGCGAAACCAACGGGGATGTCTGCCAAGGCAGACACTGCCAGTTATCCCCGCCAGCCCGCGATTTAACTAAGTCTAATTGTGAATTAGCCCAGCCTATTCAAAATGGCTGCGCAACTCTTCTTCGATTTCAAAAATATCACCGACGATGCCGTATTTTGCGATAGTGAAAATAGAAGCACCCGGATCACTGTTCACCGCAACAATAGTCGGCACATGTTTCATACCTGCCATATGCTGAATCGACCCGGAAATGCCCATCGCAACATACAATTTGCAGGATCCGACGACCTTGCCTGACTGACCGACCTGACGGGATTTTGGCAACCAGCCGGAATCCGCTATGGGGCGAGAACAGCACAAGGTGGCATCCGCCATTTCAGCCAGCTCGCGGAACTGTTCCACATTGGCTTCTTCAGCAATACCCCGGCCTATCGACATAATGAAATCAACCGTTGTGATATCAATGTCATCAGCGCCACCGGCTTCAACAAACTCCAGGTTGGTACTGCGTGACCCGATACTGGTCATATCCTCAACAGAAACCGTTGGCGAAGCACTTTCCTCCGTCGCTTTGAATACGCTTGGACGAATGGTTAACAACACACACTGCTTTCCGGGGAAATCAAGTTCCACATTGACCTTCTGGTCATATCCGGAGCGTGTGGCCACCAGTTCATCGCCATCGTATTGCAGGCCGTATACATCGGTAGCAAATCCATAATTACCCTTGCGAGCCAGAGTAGCCGCGTAGCCGAGTGAATC
The DNA here is from genome assembly GCF_002325665.1 of Methylophaga sp. UBA1464. Lineage (NCBI taxonomy): Bacteria > Pseudomonadati > Pseudomonadota > Gammaproteobacteria > Thiotrichales > Piscirickettsiaceae > Methylophaga > Methylophaga sp. UBA1464. The sequence continues at coordinate 27,054 of NZ_DCSO01000088.1, read as the reverse complement.
CACACTATGAGGCAAAAGAACAACCTCCGGATCCAGTTTTTCCATCAGCGAAGTCACAACAGATTCAAAGATATCCGGATCAAACTCGACGCTGCCCGTCTTGACGCTGATGATTTCATCAACCCCGGCCACCGACAGATCCGCGACATAGTTTTCAGCCTGTTCACCAATCACTGCCACAACGACCTTGTCATCAGCCTGACGCAGTTCCTGCGCAGCCGCAATAACTTCCAGTGAGATAGGTCGCAGTTCGCCACGACGGTGTTCAGCAATTAATAAGAATGTTTTCATGGTTATTCCCCTTTGAACTCACGAATAATTTCAGCCAGTTTGGCGGCCTGTTCGGCAGGTGTGCCTTCGATCATCGAGGCCATACCTTTTTCAGGAATATACATACGACGAACACGTGACAAAGCAGCATCCACACCGACATCGCTGTCACTTAACCCTAGGTCAGCCAGACTGATTTCATCAACCGGTTTGGCTGCCGCCTGCTTGATACCGCGCAATGAGGCATAACGTGGTGTATTAATACCCAGTTGAATGGTCAGCACGGATGGACAATCAATTTCCACTATCTGTGACAGCCCACCCTCAAGTTCACGGGTGATTTTGGCTTTGTTGCTGCCAGGCTGATATTCAAGTCCTGCCACAACGGCGGCATGTGGCCAGTTCAGGCTGGCAGCCAGGGAAATACCGGTTGAACCGGCTGCATCATCGGATGACTGCACACCGGCAAATACCATATCCGGCTTTTCTTTCTCGACGACCGCTGACAGGATGCGACCAATCGTGACTGAATCAGAACCTTCCATGGCATCATCCCAAACCCGGATGGCACGATCGGCCCCTTTAGCCAGGCATTTTCTCAGAATGTCATCGACCCTTTCCGGGCCAACGGATACCACAACCACTTCGACTTCGGTGTCAGATGATTCTTTGATAACCATCGCTTCTTCAAGTGAAAAATCATCCCACTCGTTGAGGTCGTAAAGCAGAAAGTCCTCATCGACATCAAGCTCATCATCACGAATTTCGAAGTCTTCATCTAATGCAGCGACTTCTTTAACTGCAACCAGTATTTTCATCAGATTTCTCTCCTAGTTGACTGTATAAAACAGCATTTCTAAAGCAGCTAAAGCTGCAAATATTTCTGTGCAAACCATTTAAAAACCATGAATCGAACAGATAGATCAGGATCGTCATGCAGGCTCCAGCGGTCGTTATCATTCAACGCGGGGTTGGAGACCAGCAGCAGGCGATGTAAGTAATATGGGTCTTCAAGCAACGGCAGAAGAGTGTCGCGTTCAGCCTGTGGATTGATAATCACGCCACGCCGAATATCGGTTTGTTGGGAGCCGGACAATCTGATTAAAATGGCTTGCGGGGTGTTCGGGTTACTTGCCACACCGCTCAACACATCCACATCACTTTCTTCAGATAGCGTGCTGAGTACATCTGCTGGCGTATTCTTCTGATAAGCTACGCCTGCCCTGACCCAGACACTGCTGTCTTCAGCTAGTTGTCTGAGAATGTCGACAGGTGTCTGCGGATTTCTTGTCACGGCACGGCGAACTTCATCATTCTGGTCCGAAGCCAATTGATTGAGCAGCAAATCAGGCAACTTCGGATGACGGGCTACCCACTGTCTGACCCAATGGTCATCATCATCAACCAGTCGTTGCAGATTTTCAGCCGTCAGGTCCGTTCGACTGGCCAGAGTACGACGCACACTATTGGAGCTGTTTTGGATCATCTGATTGGCCAGTTCAGCACCTAATGATGGGTTGCCAGCCAGAGTACGAAGCACACTGACATCATCATGTTGAGCCAGAACAGCCAGTTTTTCCGAGTCTAACCTTGGGTTCGCTGCCAGGTGACGTAAAATGGTTGTATCCGTCTCATTAAATGCTGAATCCAACAAATGCTCAGGACAGCGTATATGTGAGACCACGGCAGATCGGATAAAGCAGTTGCCACGCTGGTACAGCGTTTCAAGCAACTCCGTCGGCGTTTCTGCATGAACCGCCAGTTCATTATCAAACATGCCGGGATAATGCTTTTCCAGGCACATCAGTGTATTGGCATCGGTATTTGGATGTGCAGCAATGGATTTGAGGATCGGTATATCATCCTCGCTCATTGCCAGACGATTCAATAATGTCGATGAGCTATGTGCATGCTGCGTCAACAGACAGAGCAACTGCCGGTCGTGACCACTGTTTTTGTAAATCGTGTTCAGCGTACCGGCGCGACTGGCAGGATTCTTATCCAGTCTTAATCTGACGGTTTCATCATCAATCTCTGCCAGCATTTGCAGGACTGCCGCGGGTGTATGCTCCCAACGGGCCAGCAGCAATGTATTACGCCGTTCCTCACAGAGTAAATCGCGTAACTGTTTTTTCTTCTCGCCCTGAGCCAGTTCATACACGGCCGCCGCGCTATGCAGATCACCACTGTTTATCACACAGTCAATCAGTGCATCGGCACTATTCGGCAGGCTGATATCAGGCGGAAACAACATCGGCATCGATGACCTCTGCTTCATCAAACTCGACGCATTCGTTGACCAGTTCAATCAGTTCTTTCACCACAAACTTGCCTTCATATCCTGCTGTTTTCAGTGCATCTTCAAACATGGTCAGATCTTTCGGACATGACACGATAAACACATCAAGCTCTTCAATTTCTGCGGCTTCACGCATGCGGTTCTCTGACGGCTTTTCAATGCCGACCGGATCCGGAATCCAGATACGACCACCACCCGCACCACAGCAGAAGGAGTTGTCACGATTACGGTCCATCTCGATCAACTCACAGCCAAGCAGTTTGATCAGTTCACGTGGTGCGTCATAGCCTTTGTTGTAACGGCCAAGATGACATGGGTCATGGAAGGTGACGCGGTAATCCAGTTTTTTACTGAGTTTGAGTTTGCCCTGTTCAAATAGCTGTTTGAGCAATGTGGTGTAATGCTGAATCTCAAATTCACCACCAAAATCCGGGTACTCATTACGAATCGTGTTGAATGAGTGTGGATCGGTGGTCACAATCGAGTTGAAATCGCATTTTTCCAGAGTACTGATATTGGCATTGGCCAGGAACTCATAGAGTCCTTCTTCACCGACCCGGCGCACATCATTACCAGCATTCATTTCAGCCTCATATAGCAAGCCAAAATCAACTCCCGCCTGCTTCATTAACCTGGCAAAAGAACGGGTCACCACCTGGTTACGCGGATCAAAAGACGCGTAGTCACCGACAAACCACATCACATCAACCGGTTCTTTACGGGCATCTTTAATAGTGAACGGCAATTCCTTGGTCCAGCGTGGACGTTTACGTTTCGATTCATTCATCGAGTTGCCGTTTTTGTGGATTGACTGCATGGTTTTCTGCAGTATGGGTTCCATATTTCCCTCATCCACCAGCTTACGACGCATTTGCACAATAATTGGCACATGCTCAACCGCAACCGGACAGATTTCCACACAGGCAAGACAGGTTCTGCAGGACCACAGCGTTTCCATAAACACCTGTCCCACATCCTTGCCATGCACATCCAGCTCTGCTTTTTCAGGCAGTTCCTTGGATTGCAATGATTTATTGGCAAACTCACGCAGAGACAGAATCACATCCCGTGGTGATAACGGTGCACCAACCGCATTGGCCGGACAGGCTTCGTGACAACGGCCACATTTGGTACAGGCATCCAGATTAAGTAACTGTTTCCAGGTAAGATCTGTAATGGTTTTGATACCAATATCTTCCTGATCTTCGGGAACACTCGGCAAACGCTTACCGGCCATCGGATCACGGAACATCAGCGAGCCTGAAGCGGTAAAGATATGTTTGACCTTGGTATAAGGAATCAGCGCGATAAAGGCCAAAGCCAATACACCGTGAAACCACCACAATCCCAGGCGGAAATTGCCTGCAGCTTCTGCGCCCATGCCCAGCCCCATCATCATATGCGCCATCAGCGCACCGATGGGTGACCACCAGCGATAATCCCAGACTGTCGCGGTATCACTTAACCAGACCAGTCGTGCCGCTTCCAGTAAAAAGCCGGTAAAACCAATGAGGATAAGCGCCCATAAAAAAGCCCAGTCTTCACGGCGGTAGCCGCTACGATCATAATCCGGATCGCCGGGTTCACGATCCGGACGGGCATAGTCAAGCTTGGGCAGCTTTAACCATTTTCTGCGATACATCATATAAATCAGGCCGGCAATCAGGCCAACACCAGCCAGATCCAGAATCAATGAAAACCACAGATAGAAGTCGCCATACCAGAACGTGATCCCAAACAGGGGTTCCAGAATGTCGTATTCGAGGGTAATCGTGGCTGTGCCGATAAACAGCAGCACAAAGCCGAAAAATATCAGTGCATGTGCCCGACCCGCTGACTTATCACGTCGTTTCAGGGTGCGATGCGTTGCCATGGTCTTGAACATATCTGCAAAGCGTGCAAAAAACTCACCCCAGGAAGCATCAGGCTTACCGCGGCGATACTTGCGAATCTGCACATAAACACCGTAAAGGAATATACCGATAGCGGTATAGCCAATTACGTAGAAAAGATAAATTGACCAGTTTGAAAAGTCTTCAAACAGAATACGTGTAATTTCATGTGCTTCATTCATGACACACCTACTTTCCTGGGAAATACATAGTGGTTGAGCAAGCGGAATGTGTGCTGCCAACATGGACAGCACACAACCGGTTCCTGCTATTTAGATCTTGTACTCAATTTCATGGTTACCACCCGGCATATGCGGTGTGCCCCAGGCAATTGTTTCGCGCTTGTATGGCAATGGGAATTGAGGATTTTCAGACTCAATCTCACGAGCAACACGATGACCGGTAAAGGTGGCATCTGCGATATATCGTGGTGCTTCAGCATCACCAATCAGATACACGCCTTTGATATCGTTCTCCGCCCATTCACTTTCACGCGCTTTGAGTTCCTGATAAAGCTTGTTATCAGATTTACGACCCGTGACCAGTACCAGAGAATCAAACTCAAGCCAGCGATGTGTTTTGTTCTCATCACGTGGCAATTTACCCGGTCCACGGTAGCTGCGACGGGAACCATCACCCCACATGTTGTAAATTTCCAGACGGCCCGGTTCAATGCGGCTGCAGAAATGATTACCGATTTCTTCGATATGCAGTTCATGCAGACGACGCATCATATTTGGATATTCCAGAGTGAATTCCATATATTTCGCCAGATGCACACCGGACACGATGGTGACCTCATGACCGTCATTGACCAGTTTTTCAGCCAGACTTGGTGCCATGAAATAACTATCCGCATTCAGAATAACGACACGCTTGCCGATTTTCTTTTCACCCGACATGACCTGTTCAGGGGTTAACTGATCCGGTAAAGAGGCATCTGCGCCCGGTATGGCTTCATGGGTCAGGCAGTTATCACCATTGGTATGCCATTTGGCACCGGTGGCAATAATCACTTTTTCTGCACCATATTCCAGTACGTCATCAGCCGTCAGTGCTTTTTGCCCCAACGCCAACACACTGTTTTTGTTTTTCTTGACCAGTTTCTGCAGCTGGGTTTCACGATAATCACGGTGATATCCCCACTCGCCCAGCCCCGGTAACGACGCAATCTGATTCAGATGACCACCGACTTTTTCAGCCGTATCGTATACGTGAACTACATAGCCTTGTTCCATCAGTACGCGTGCCGCTTCAGCACCTGAAGGACCCGCGCCAACAACCAATACTGAATCAGAGGAAGTGGCTTTCTTGAATTTTTCCGGATGCCAGCCGCGACGATACTCTTCACCTGCTGTGGCATTCTGCGTACAGATCATTGGCGGGCCACCGATTTCCCAACGGGAAATACACACATTACAGCCGATACAAACACGGATATCGTCGTAACGGCCTTCTTCAATTTTCTTCGGCAGGAACGGATCAGAGATAGACGGACGTGCCGCACCAATAATATCGGCATAGCCTTTGGTGACGATCTCAGTCATTTTTTCCGGATCGGTAAAGCGGCCTACACCCAGTACTGGTTTTTTGGAAACTTCTTTAACCATTTTGGTCCAGGGAACCTGGTGGCCCTGCTGATAGAACCGTGATGGACCGGCATCTTCGCCCCATTCAGCGATATCACCGACATCCACATCCCATAAGTCCACCAGCGGATCAGCCATCTGAATGAACTTCATACCATCTTCTTCAACTTCGATTTGTCCCGGCCCATACAGGGTATCCACGGCAAAACGAGTCGCAATGGCACAATCACTGCCAACGGCATTACGTACTTTTTCTAATGTTTCAAGCCAAAAACGTGCCCGGTTTTCTAATGAACCACCATATTGGTCAGTTCTTTTATTGTAATAAGGATTTAAAAATTGCAGTGGTAAGTAAGAGTGCGCACCATAGACATAAATAATGTCAAAACCGGCATCGCGTGAGCGATAAGCTGCATCTACATAGTATTGCTGGACCCGTTGAATGTCGCTCAGATCCATTTCTTTACAATAGCTCAGGGTTTCAAATTCTGATGCTATCTGGCTCGGGCCCATTGGGGTTGCCCGGCTTTCCAGACAAGGGGCATGCGCACCGCCGTACCAGAGTTCGACACCAGCCAGAGCGCCATGTTTATGGACTTCATCCGTCATGGCTTTCAGATTGCGTACATCGCCTTCATCCCAGATACGGGCTGACAAACGCATGGTGTCGTCAGATTCAGGATGGATAGAGCAATATTCTGTATTCATCGCCGCCCAGCCACCTTCAGCTTTCAATGAACGATGGGCGGCCTGGAAGCCGGGTTTATCTGAACCAGCACCGATACAGTGTGGTACTTGATAAAAACGGTTTCGAAGTGTTTTAGGACCGATCTGAATCGGTTCAAATAAGATATCGTGCTTGGGATCGCGTGCCATATCATGTTCTCCATTATTGTGAGTTCGGGCAAGCTTATTTTCAGCCTTGCCAGAGGCCACAACAATTCTCCTGATGTGTTACCACCTAGGAAGTATGAGAACTTTGAGCGAAGTAGTTACTCTGCCCAAGACAGCAGATGGGCTGTCAGCTATGGCCTTGATGAAGACCAACACTGCAATGCCATGCGTTTGAGTCAGATTATTTAATTATTATGCTGGAAAAGCCTGCTGAGCCTTTTCACTGTTAATCAGCCACCAGCACACTGCTGAAATACACAATAAGAATACCGAACAGCAATACCAGATAAGGCAGGATACCTGCCCGACAAATTATATTTTTACCATTTTCATCGAGGGACATATCTTCCCGCATCGCTTTCGGAAATATGCCTTTATCCACCAGATAATGACGCCAGATGAAAACCGGAACCACTAACAATGCCAGCAGAATCCCACTCATCAACGTTCCCTTTCCCCATACATTTGCCCCCATGCCCATCAGCACCAGATTGACGTAAGACAAAATGGTGCCAATCACTATCAATATCGTTGGAGCACGATAAGGCCTTTCCCAATTTGGCCTATCCAGACGATGTATCCAGCCGGCATTGAGATTGAGGAAATTGAAAATGATATAGCCCACATTCGAAGCAGCCAGCAAAAATACATAATCCGACATGCTCAGTAACAACAGATTGACAATCAGATTGGTCCACATCGCAGCCGTCGGGGCGCCCTGCTCATTGACCTTTGACAGATACCGCGGCAGCAGTCCGTCAATAGATCCCTGATACAGGGTGCGTGAGGAGCCCGCCATGGTCGTCATCACTGACAGCAATAATGCGAGCACCAGCATGACCACAAACATATTGGCAAACATACTGTCCCCTCCCAGAATACCCGCCAGTACGTTTGCGACTCCCATGCCACTGTAGATTTCTGCCGATAACATGCCATCATAAACTGCCGGTGCCACAACCTGACCCGCGCTATTGAGTGTTTCCCGCTCTACCAGTTGTCCCAGTCCCAGGTGCCCCTGAAAGGCCAGTGGTACGAGTGTAAATACCGCAATACACAATAAACCCGAAAAAAAGATGGCCTTGAAGGTATCGCTTTTGGGATTTTTGAATTCCCGCGTATAGCAGACCGCTGTTTCAAATCCATAGGTTGACCATGCGGCGAGAAACAAACCACCGGCCATCAGCTCCCAACCATCAAGATTCCATTCACCTTCGATAACATTGCCAATCGAGTCGTAGGCCAGTGGCGTTAAGGGTGTGATATTGGATAACGGTAAGTCCCCGGTAATAAGGGGTACCAGACCAACCATTAACAACGGCAACAAACCCGTCAAACCAAAAATCATGGTCGCTCGAGCCGAGCGAAGTATGCCACCGTTCTGGATGGCAAAAACCAGCAGCATCAATGTACTGCCGATAATAAAGGTGGCATTGATCCGTAAACTCAGACCATTTTTGAGATAGGACAAATCGACCAGCGTGATTTGCCAGCTATTGATAACGGCATCGGGTGCAAACAGGGCAGAAAGAATATAACCGGCGGCCAAACCTGAACCAATCGCCAGTACGGGTCCCCAGGCTATCCAGTTGCACCATACCGATATCGGCGCGATAAACTTGATATACCTGATCCAGGCCACGGCACCGTAAACCGATGCGCCACCGGTTTTATGCGGAAACAGCCCGGCGATTTCGGCATAAGTGAAAGCTTGCAGAAAGCCGAAACTGATAGAAATAATCCATATCAGCCAGGCTGGCTTGCCAACCGTCGCTGCCACAGCCCCCATAGAAAACAGCACAAGCGCCGGCACACCACTGGCCACCCAGAAGGCCCCGGTCCAGGTGATTCGTCTGTGCAAGGTGGATGAATCGGTTCCATTCTCAACCAGAAAATCAACTGCTGTCACATTGGCAGTACCTGAAGGCTCCTTCACCTGTTTACCCTTGTTTTTGTGACGACTACGGTTCTAAAGCCGTATGATTAGTAGTAACTCGCAACAATATGATTGCTTAAGACATGGGATGGCAACACACCTTTTGGTGTACACCCAAGGTGGTAGTTAAATAGCTTGCTGCATTTAAACGCATCAATAGGTTTTGACAAAGATCCTTGCACACAACAGAGCAGCCAGACTTATTGCAAATATGAACACAAAAGCCAGTATATCTGCATACGGATAACCCCAGAATTCAGTCATTGATAAACTCTCCCGATGAAGCATTCGAATCTAAAAGGCCGGTATCAAACATACGTTCTCGTCCAAAATCTGAGAGAGCGAATTCAAACTGTAAACGGTCCCTGGCGATAAAACTGCCATCGTCAAGCCGATGGCCGATACGGGTAATAAGTCCTGCTGAGGCCAGCTCATCTAAAGCAATGCTGAAATGGTTTATCCAGTAGTTACCCTTCAGCCCATACTCCGCTATTGCCTGATTGATCAGTTCATAATCCCACAGACTTTGGTGCTGACTAAGTGTCACCAGCAGAAACCCTTTTTGTGGCAGTTTCATGTTTCCACCTCACGCAGGGTTGAAATATTCTCTGCCGGCTCACGGAACATAACAAAGCTGCCAGTCACCGTCAGAATCAAACCCACAACAAAATACCATTCAGGTAAATCCAGCGTAAATACCATGACAAAAATCACCGCAAATACCCCATATAAGTTACCTATGGCCTCACCCCGACCAACGCCAATCAGTGAAAAACTCTTATAAAAAGCGGTGTAGCAATAAGCATGACAAATCGATGCCAAAACCATCCAGATCATCACCATTTGACTGGTCAGCATGTCCACCAGCAACGTCACAATCGGCAAATCAGTCAGCAGAAAGATCATCGGCAATACCAGAACACCCCAGAACAGAATTTCAAAACTGAAACGGCACTGTATACCGACATCAGGATCAGTGACATCCATCGCCCGTGACGCTACGGCACCTTCGGCCCCCCAGCCAATGGCTGACATGATGCCCCCGACATAACCCAGCCAGGCATAGTTTTCACTGATATCAATTTCACCGAACAGCCCGGGACCGTATATCACCACGCCGCCCATGATAATAATCGCCATGCCCAGTGCTGCGCGGCCGGAGATTTTTTCGTGATACCAGAGTCGTGCAATCAGCGCCCCTACCACGGGGTAAAACAATGAAGTAATCGCGGCGAACACCGGACCGACATAGCCCATGGCCATATAGGAACCGAAAATGGCCATCGGACCACCACACAAGGAAGCCAATGCATACCATTTTGAAATGCGCCTGAAACGCATGATGGTGCGGCCATAATCCTTCAGCTTACCCAGCATACCATTCCAGATCACCAGAAACAGCAACACCACTACCGCATGAATCCAGGTCATCACGGCCGTGGCGGCCAGACGCATGCCGTGGTCACCGTTATTGATACTGACGAAGGGCTCTTCGTACCACATCGCTGTACCCGGGACATACCATGCCCCCCAGAGAACAGCGGTCCATAAAGCCCAGGTAAATCCCCAACGCTGGCTGCGTTGAAAATGATTATGCAGTGCTTTATCCAGCGATATTGAAGACATTAAGTTTCCCTACAACGCCTGCATCAGTTCTGCCAGAACAGCATCCATCCCCTGCTCAGACTTTTCAGGTAATACATAGTCATCCACTACCAGACCAAATCCTGTCAAATTATGGATCTTGCGTGGGCGGGTCATCAGGCGCATACGGGTAATACCAAGATCCAGCAGGATCTGTGCGCCGATACCATAATCTTTCAACTCAATAGTTGCTGCAGGCAAGGAATCCGGACTACTGATCTGTCGCAGGATGTCATTTTCAGACTCATCGCGACGCAACAGGACAATGACACCGGCTCCTTCACGGGAAATTTTCTGCATTGATTCATAGACACTCCAGCTATGTGAATGCCTGCCAGCATCAAGCAACTCAATCACTGAAACCGGTTCATGTACCCGAACCAGTGCACTGGACCTTTTGGCCGGTTCACCGTGCACCAGCGCCAGATGCGTTTTATCAGTAGTGATATCCCGG
>NZ_DCSO01000088.1:14026-16011 GCF_002325665.1 Methylophaga sp. UBA1464 | reverse complement strand
GTGATATCCCGGTAACCGATTAGCTCAAATTCGCCAAAAACCGTTTCGATTCGTCGACTGCTTTTACGTTCAATCAAGGTTTCTGTCTGATGCCGGTAGGCAATCAAGTCCGCTATCGTGCCAATTTTCAGACCATGCTCACGGGCAAAGTTTTGCAAGTCCGGCAACCTCACCATACTGCCGTCTTCATTCATAATCTCACAGATCACTGAGGCAGGCGTTCTGTCAGCCATCGCGGCAACGTCACAACCCGCTTCCGTATGACCAGCACGAGCCAATACGCCACCGGGTTGTGCCATCAGGGGAAAAATATGCCCGGGCCGGACAATATCCGTTGGGGTAGCATTTGCCGCCACAGCCGCTTGAACGGTTCGGGCACGGTCTGCAGCAGAAATCCCGGTGGTCACACCTTCCGCTGCTTCGATGGATACGGTGAAATTGGTACTTAACTGCGCCCGGTTATGTTTGACCATTAAAGGCAAATCCAGCTGGCGACAGCGTGTTTCGGTCAATGTCAGACAAATCAGACCCCGGGCATAACGTGCCATAAAGTTGATATGTTCCGCTGTAACGGCATCGGCAGCAATCACAATGTCGCCTTCATTTTCCCGATCTTCGTCATCGATCAGGATCACCATTCTGCCCTGACGTATTTCGTCAATTATTTCCTCAACCGGCGAAATCACAGGCTGTTGTGAACCGGGGAAACGTAAAGGTTCTAAAGGATAGTTCATAGCGATCACCTGTTTTTCTGCAACATGGCATAAGCCGAATGGTTATGAATGGATTCAAAGTTTTCACATTCAATAATGTAATCGACAATGGCGTCGCAGCTATTCAGCGAAGCAGCCACATCACGCACCAGATCTTCAACAAATTTGGGATTGTCGTAGGCATACTCCGTGACAAACTTTTCATCCGGCCGTTTGAGTAAACCGTACAGCTCACTGGAAGCCTGTTGTTCAATTTGCTCAATCAGCGATTTGAGGCTAATGATCTGATTCAACTCGGCCGTCACGGTAATCATTGACCGTTGATTATGCGCACCATATTCGGAGATTTTTTTCGAGCAGGGACACAGGCTGGTGACCGGAATCGCGACTTTAAGTTTGAGGCTTAGTGTTTCCTGCATATTGGCAATCAGCGTGACATCGTAATCCATCATACTGCTGACGCCGGAAACCGGTGCCTGCTTTCGAATAAAAAACGGAAACTGCATTTCCAGATGACCGCTGTCAGCCTCAAGCTGAGTCAGCATGGTGTTCATGAAGTCTGCAATACTCTCAGTGGACATAACCAGGTCAGGCGTTTCCAGCAGCTCGATGAAACGTGACATATGTGTGCCTTTGACATCATGAGGCAACTTTACATACATATTGAAATCGGCCACCACACGCACTGGTGCTTCATCCGCATCACTTTGAAAAAATATGGGGTAACGCAAAGATTTTATGCCGACTCTATCGATGATTAAGCAGCGTTTATCTGGCGTATTCTGAACATCTTCCAGTTGAATATGCAGGGGTAGGTTCATCGATCTATCCTTCTGTGTTTGGATTGCTGGTCAATCACCTGTTGTCTTCCTCAAAAAAAAAGGTGGATCTGCCTTTGAAAACAAAAAACTGCTGATTTTGCTGTCTGGCATGATCCACCCAAACGTCTCAACAAAGAGAACGGGTCGAGGAGAACCGTTGAAACTGAATAACACCCTCTCATTCAGCTACGATTAAATTATCTCGTTGTGCAAGGGGCCGAACAATTCCAAAGAAGTATTACTCCTTAATCATTAGGGCCTGTTGATATGCAAGCTCAACAAACCTTGGCCACTTTAAACCCGGTCACCATCAACTGTTACTGCAAAACCACGACTCTGTCAGAAAGCTTAACTGAGGCATACCACTCGGAAAACTGCTCACTGTAAGTACTCCTTTGGTAGTAAATTCAGTTGACCGAATATAACCATCAGTAAGGTAATTATCTGAAAG
>NZ_DCSO01000088.1:13224-14008 GCF_002325665.1 Methylophaga sp. UBA1464 | reverse complement strand
AAAAAAAATAACCCGGCACGAGGCCGGGTCAAAATGGGGTGACACTGTCACCCCCGAACGTGATACCGCCTGTCAGTCAGAAGCAACCGGTGATATTCCCCGATGCTGCTCCATAACCTTGTCCAGACCGGCACTGCGATGTGCCGCAGCGGCTTCAGCCAGTTCGCGATTCTCGTCACGGATCTGTTTAATGTGCCACCAGATCCAGAAAACCACCCCGGCAATGGTCAGCAACATTTCGCTGCCAACAAAGGGATAAATAGCCCCAATCGTGTCAGGATTGGCCCATGAACTGATTCCTGTAGACATAATAGTCTCTCCTATTCAGTTATTTATTGATGTACTGTCTTTCAACAGTTTCGAACTCAGATTCGGTCTTGGCAAAATATGGGTACATATCCAGCCCCCGATAGGTATCAGCACCAGCCAATTCAACCTCACGTGGCTCACGCAGAATACCCATTTTCTGGAACAGCTTGGCCAGCAGGTATGTGGGCAAGAAACCCAACAGACCGAACATAATAAATGCACCGATCAGGTTGCCCAGTGGATTAACAGCCGGGTAACCGTCTTCAGTTACACCAAACCAGCCAACACTCTCTACCCACCAGCCACTCAGATCAATCGGCGCGGCAGCTGGATAGCCCCATAACATAAAGCCAGCAACAATTACCCCGAAAGTACCGGCATAACCGTGCACCGCTACGGCACCGACTGGATCGTCAAGTTTGAAACGACGTTCCACCCAGAAATGCAGTTTGTAGGCAATAACGGCTGCGACGGC
>NZ_DCSO01000088.1:2939-13066 GCF_002325665.1 Methylophaga sp. UBA1464 | reverse complement strand
TGGATCACCACGACTCACCATATAACCCGCCATCAAACCACCAGTCAGTGACATGATGAAATTGAATGTAATGGCTGAAAGCGTCGTTGGCATCAGATAGATATTGGTCGTTCCCATCCGCAATGCACCTTCTGTACCGATATCAATGATGGGAATATTGCAGGCAGCATAAAAGCCCCAGAACCCGGCATAGATAAGCAGCAGACCGAAACAGGATAACCATGGGTTGTGACCTTTAATGTCACGGATTTCACCATTTGGTCCGAACTTACCAATACGGGGTCCCAAAACAATGGCCAATGCCAGACAGGCACCACCAGCCACACCATGAATAACACCGGAGGCATAGGCATCATGATAGCCCATCAACTGCACCATCCAGCCTTCTGCATGCCAGCCCCAAGAAGCATCGATTACCCAGGTCACTGAACCGACCAGTACAGCAATAACCAGAAACGCACCGGTTCTTACCCGTTCAATTGCCACCCCGGAAACAATCGCAGCGGCTGTCCATGAGAACAACAGGAAGGCTGCCCAGAACACACCACTTATATTGTCTGAAAGATTAGGTCCCATAGACTCAGACCACGGTAATGCAGCCGCAGTAAAGTCATTACTGATTAATGGGCCGAATATTCCCGGACCCGCATTGAAGGCCCAATACATCCACCACGAAAACAAAAACCAGGTAATCGTCACCAGTGCCAGCACCATAACGTGCCGTATGATTGTCTGGTTAATGTTCTTACGTCGGGTGGCTCCTACCTCGTATGCACATAATCCTACATGTATCAAAAACATCATTACTACCGTTACCCAGTAGTAAAACTCAGTAAATATCGTTATTAAACCGCCTAACTCAGTACCCATCGGCTCTCTCCTCCAAATGTCTGTTTTACTTTATGTTTTCTTTGAGCGGTAATCATCCTCACCGACAGAACACTTCAGTAAAACGAGTTGTGGCTTACGCCTTTTTATTAAACATATCCCTACTCTTATATTAAGTAGAGAATCACATAGTCATTAAAAGTTATAAACAAAATTTAATGCCATGATCGACACTAACGTATTAGTTTTTAAAAAAGGAATACTCTAAATGGTGTACCCCTAAGGTGGTAGGCGTTTATTTCTTTACAAAAACACTGGGGACAAGCTTAAATTCCACAACAAAACAAACCGTAAAAATTAAATATATTAGTTCTTATACTCAATGAAAATATTTATATTTATGTTACTTTTGCGCAAAATAAACTGAATTTTCCTGCATATAACTTGAGGGAATAAAATGAGATGAAGTTTTATCTGACAACTATAAAAATTATCACAATGTGGATACAAAACAATATGTTAAATAACAATATCAAATAACATACTATGAGGTGAAAATTGGAGGGAGAGATAATATCAGACTGGAAAGATTAAGCTAAATAATTACAAAAAAAGCACATAACTAAACATATATAAAAACAACGAATAATCGCCTCAGAAAAACCTGCTTTAAAAATAAATACAAACCTATAAAAAACAAAGCAAAATCACTTAATTTAAATATTTAGTTATTTCTAACTAATAAATTACTCATATACACATAAAAAAAGGACCAATACTATAGCGTCATAATAATTAAGATAACGGGGTAAGTTTATCCAAATTAATTAAACACCATAGCACTGGTCCTGTTCTGATGAACTACAAAATACCGATTAATTATTAACCCATATTATTCCCTGGAATCCAGTTTGTACCTGCCAGTGGAACCCTCGCCATTGCAGCGGATTCTACTGTTAAGGCCACCAGATCTTCAGGTTCCAGATTACGCATATCATTTTTGCCACAGGCGCGTGCCAGCGTTTGTGCTTCTAACGTCAGTACACGCAAATAGTTAGCGATACGGCGTCCACCTTCGACAGGGTCCAAACGCTTACTCAATTCCGGATCCTGAGTGGAAATACCGGCTGGATCGCGACCTTCATGATAATCATCATAAAAACCGGCAGCTGAACCAATCGCTTTGAACTCTTCATCATATTTAGGATCGTTACATCCCAGGGCGATCAAGGCGGCTGTACCAATAGCCACTGCATCTGCACCCAAAGCCATACACTTGGCTACATCGGCACCGTTACGGATACCACCGGAAACGATCAGCTGTACTTTACGGTGCATACCCATTTCCTGCAGCGCCTGAACCGCTTGAGGAATTGCCGCCATAGTCGGAATACCGACATGTTCGATAAAGACTTCCTGGGTTGCCGCTGTACCACCCTGCATACCATCAACAACAATGACATCAGCACCGGCTTTCACTGCCAGCTTCACATCATAGTAAGTACGAGTCGCACCAACTTTGATATAGATAGGCACCTGCCAGTCAGTGATTTCGCGTAATTCAAGGATCTTGATCGCTAAATCATCCGGGCCGGTCCAGTCTGGATGACGACAGGCACTGCGTTGGTCAACACCCATCGGCAAGGTACGCATTTTGGCAACACGTTCGGTAATTTTCTGCCCTAATAACATGCCACCACCACCGGGTTTGGCACCTTGTCCCAAGACCACTTCGATAGCATCCGCTTTACGCAGGTCATCGGGGTTCATACCATAACGTGATGGCAGGTACTGATAGACCAGTTTACTGGACTGACCACGTTCTTCCGGCGTCATACCACCGTCACCGGTCGTTGTTGATGTGCCCACTGCAGAAGCACCACGACCCAACGCTTCTTTCGCATTGGCAGATAAGGCACCAAAACTCATACCGGCAATGGTGACCGGCGTTTCGATAACGATCGGTTTTTTGGCAAAACGGGTGCCCAATGTGACCTGGGTATTACATTTTTCACGATAACCTTCCAGTGGATAACGCGACATACTCGCGCCCAGGAATAACAAATCATCAAAATGCGGTAATTTGCGTTTCGCACCCCAACCACGGATATCGTAGATGCCGGTATCCGCTGCCCGACGTATTTCGGACATAGTCGCCCGATCAAAAGTCGCTGACTCACGGAGTTCAGTAGTATATTTTGTTTTCTCGCTCATAATAGATTCCTCGTAAAATCAGCATTAATACGCCGAAGCGTTATCGACTTTGAAGTTGTATAGTTGGCGCGCAGAACCATAACGTTTGAAAGCGTGGGGATCTTCCTTGATACCAGCGCGTTCAAACAGCTCAATAAGCTCTTCAATATGCTGAGGTCTCATCTCTTTCTCGACGCAGTCCGCACCCAATGACTTCACTTGGCCTTTAACGTAAATGTGAACTTCATACAATGAATCACCCAACGCATCACCAGCATCTCCGCAAACCACCAGCGTACCTGCCTGCCCCATAAAACAGCTCATGTGGCCGACACTACCGGTCACGACAATATCCGAACCTTTCATGGAAATACCGCATCGTGAACCGGCATCACCTTCTATCACCAACAGCCCACCGATTGAGGTCGCGCCAGCAGATGAAGAGGCATTGCCTTTCACGCGTACACTGCCTGACATCATATTTTCAGCCACGCCTTGACCGGCACTACCATGAATCACGATATCGGCTTCTTTATTCATGCCACCACAGTAATAACCGGCATGCCCCTTGATATCGATTTTCAGTTTCTGGTCAACGCCAACAGCCAGATTGTGCTGTCCTTTAGGGTTAAGCACTTCCCATTCTGTTTCGGTGCATGCTGAGGCCTGATCATGTAAGGCCTGATTCAAATCACGTACCGTCTCTTTTGCTAAATCAATTGTTTTCATTGTGTTCCCCTTAAGCACTTCTGATCAGTTACTACCACGTTCCCAAACGTAGATAGTTGACGGTTCCGGTTCCCAAACTTTGGCGTTTTCAATGCCAGGTAAGGTCGTTAATGCCTGATATTCCGACGCCATCGCCACATAGTCATCGGTTTCTGCAATGACCGCCGGTTTGCAGGCAACAGGATCACGCACCACTGCAAATCCGTCTTTAGTACCGATGGTAAATGTGTAGAAACCATCTAACTCTTTTAAAGCGTTTTCCAGGGCTTGATGCAAAGAATCACCCTGTTGCAAACGATAGGTCAGATAACCCGCTGCCACTTCAGTGTCATTCTCGGTATCAAAATGAATACCATTGCGTTTCAGTTCCTGACGCATACGGTTGTGGTTAGACAAAGAACCGTTATGCACCAGACACAGATCCATCCCAGTTGAAAACGGATGGCTTCCCGCCATGGTCACCGCTGATTCAGTCGCCATACGGGTATGGCCAATAATGTGTGAACCTTGCATCTTGTCCAGATTGAACATATTCACAATACGTTCTGGCAGGCCGACTTCCTTGAGGATTTCAATCGAACTACCGGCACTCATAATCAACACATCCGGATGGTTTTCACGCAGATAGTTCTCGACCAAATCAGCGTCAGCTTCCACTTTGAAAACAGCAACTTTATTGTTCTGAAACCAATCAACTTTAGTAACCAAGGCTTCTTCAATCGCTTTGGCCAAAGCTTCCCAGTCATAATTTTCATCTTCATGACGCAGGGTGAATTTGATACCTGACTCGACGGCATCACCATAAATGGCAAAACCGGCACTATCAGGACCACGTTCTGTCATCGCAATCATCATTGGGGCAAACAACTCACCCAATCGACTTTGATATTTATCATTTTTTAAATAAAGACCAACAATTCCACACATTAGATTTCTCCTAAAAATTCTAACTAGTCAGCTGCTTAATAAAATTCAGCGTAACGATCAATTTCCCAGTCAGAGACATGCCGCATATATTCCACCCATTCCATGTGTTTCAATTCCAAAAACTCATTTGCCAGTCCTTCGCCCAAAGCCCCCTTAACGACACTGTCTTTTTCAAGTGCCAGCAATGCTTCATGCAAATTCTGAGGTAAGATATTGATACCTTTTTCTCTCAACTCCATCGGGCTGAGGTCATAAAGGTTGGTGTTGTGACCCTCGCCCGGATCGAGCTCTCTTTCAACACCATCGAGACCTGCAGCAATAATCGCCGCCGTGGTCAGGTAAGGATTGCATGAGCCATCCGGTAGTCGCATTTCAATGCGGCCGTAAGGAATACGCACCATGGTAGAGCGATTGTTATCGCCATAAGTGATGTAAGCCGGGGCCCAGGTTGCACCCGATAAAGAACGACCTACCACCAGACGTTTGTATGAGTTAACGGTGGGGGCTGCTAAGGCACACAATGCCGGGGCATGTGCCAGCAGACCAGCCATAAAATGGTAAGCCATCTTGCTCAGGCCATGTCCGGCCGGATCACTGTCATCATGGAACAGACATTTTTCACCATCACCAATCGAAATATGCAGATGCATACCATTACCGGGACGGTTACTGAAGGGTTTTGGCATGTAGGTACAAATCATGCCCAATTCATTGGCAATCTCACTGGCTGCCATCTTGAACATAATGAAATCATCTGCACTTTTCAGGCAGTCTGCATAGGTATAGTTAATTTCGAACTGACCGTTAGCATCTTCGTGATCAATTTGATAAACATCCAGACCGACTTCAATCAATGATTCAGTCAGTTTTTCCAGGAAGACACTCTGACGTGTGATGCCTTTATAGTCATAGCAGGGCTTCTGCAACGTGTCGCTGTCTTCAAACGGATGAATGTGACCATACTCATCTTTTTTGAGCAGCGAAAATTCAGGTTCAAGACCGGTAAACATCGTCCAACCACGGGCTTCAAGTCGCTTTATCTGATTTTTTAATACAACACGAGAATCGAAGTTATAGGGTTCGCCATTGACGTGTCCGTTACAGATAACTCTTGCATAACCAGGCTGCCATGGAATAAGTGACAAGGTCGATAAATCACCCATCGCCATGTAATCAGGACCGTTTGGCTGGATACCCATGCCACAGATAGCACCACCGGCAAAACCCGCACCGGTTTTAATGATGTCTTTAAGATGTGCAGAAGGGACCGATTTAACCTTGGCCACGCCATGAATATCGACAAACTGTGCTAGGACATATTTGACGTTGTTGTCTTTAATAAATTGTTCGGCCTGTTCTAATGTTTTCATCTCTTTTTGCTCCTGGTTATCGGTGATAGGCTGGCTAGGTTTGGTTTCAGGTTCATATTTCATAGCTTGCCTTCTGGATTGATTTATTCAGCAACGGGTGACTTAATTACTATTGAAAAACTGGTTGAATCCAACCGGTCCGCCGCCTAACTCTTTGATAATGTCCAACAGGGTTTCCCACAAATAAACGCCAAAAGTACCATCGCACCAGAGACGCATCAGGGACTGCCCTGCAACTTCCTGTCTGAGAACAATCACAGAGACACCTGCTATTGAGGTCATCGCCAGTCGATTGTCAGCCAGCATTGGCCCGCTCAGATCAATTGCACATACCTGGGCCAGTAGCTCATCAAGCAACTCACCACTCAAAATAAAAGACGCATCATTACGTAAAACAACATGAACGCCATCGCCACTTTGCAACTGTTCACTCAAACCTTTGCATTGCTGAACACCAATCGGATCTTCCAGCAGGAATTCACTGCTACCCAGGCGCATGACCAGTGTCTCGTCATGACGACTCCAGCTGTTTGCTGAAGCAGGCAATTCGACACCTTTTGCCTTTAAGGTATCAGCAGCGGCGGGCCCCTTGATAGCAAAACGTGACAAGCAGCTGACATCACAGATCGTCAGTTTTGCCGCATGACGACTTTCCACATCCGGATCCGCATAGCGATTCGCAATCGCCATACCGTTGATAAAACCCAATTCAGGTTTCAGAGACGTCTGGGCAAACGCAACTGAACTTTGTAATACAACATTTTGCATATGCCGACTCCTTAACCCTGACTCAAACTTAGAAAAGCGTCTTCTACTACTTCAGCCATTTCCATCCGTCCACTATCAGTGCGGATGGCAAACTGATTCCCTGCCTTGGCCTGCTCAGGCAGCACAAAGGCGAAGCCAATCACCCGGTTTACATATTCACTGAAAGAAATACTGGTTACCCGGCCGGCAATCTCGTCATTTTCAATCACCAGATTGCATTCCTTGGGCATTTCACTGAAATTCTTATCCAGGACAAACCTCACCAGTTTTTTCTTTAATGGTTTTTTCTGCAGGATTTTCAGGCTGCGCTGGCCGATAAAGAAGGGTTTATCCATTGCGACCAATGAATCTGCATGTGCTTCAAACGGATTAGTCAGGCCATCAGTGTCATGACTAATTAAATGATGACCCATTTCCAGACGCAGCAGACGCTGAGCATCGGTACCAAATGGACGGATACCATAGGTTTTTCCCGCATCCATAATTTTCTGCCAGACATGTAAACCGGCACTGGACGGGACATGAATTTCAAACGCCAGATCCGAGACAAACGCGACTCGCATCACTCTGGCTTTAACCCCGGCTACTAATGCTTCCCGATATGCGCCCTGTGGAAACGCCTCATCCAGCAAATCCAGCTCAGTCACTTCACTGAGAATGGAACGGGATGAAGGACCAGCCAGTGTCATAGCAGACATCACGCCTGTCAGGTTGACCAGCGTGACCTGCATGCCCCAAAGCTGCAGGTTACGTTGCATTTCACGGTAAACCGTGGCGGCATTGGATGAGTTGGTAGACACATAAAACTTGTCTTGATCCAGTCGTACTGCTACACCATCATCAACAATGACCCCGGCTTCATCCAGCAACATTGCAATACGGCTGTTACCGACTTTCTGACTGGCAAATTTGCCGGTATAAAAACGCTCCAGAAACGCAGCAGCATCTTTGCCGAAAACTTCGATTTTGCCCAAAGTACTGCCATCAATCATGCCAGCGGATTTGCGAACCGCCAGTGCTTCCTGTTGCACAGCCTGCTGGTTGGATATTTTTACGCCTGCAGGCAGATAGTAAGCTGGACGCATCCATACACCGGCTTCCATCATCACTGCGCCTTCTTTCACATGCCACTCATGCATGGCAGTCAGACGATGTGGATGAAAACCACGGCCCCCGAGGTGACCAATCGGTGTTGGATGGAAAAATGGTCTTGCCGTCGTTGAACCAATTTTTTCAACGGGTAAATCCCGGATACGCGCCAGAATACGAATGGCATTCATATTGGAATGTTTGCCTTGACTTGGCCCCATACCCACTGTGGTAAACCGTTTCATCAACTCAATATTGTCAAAACCTTCCTTCGCCGCATTGATAAAATCCTTGACCTGGATATCTTCATCAAAATCAACAAAGTTTTTAGCTTTGGGGTGATTCACAATCGGATAAGGATGGCTGGGGGAATTACCACGATGAGCGGTAACCTCAACTGGCGAAACAGTCGTTTTACCAAGATAGCGTGACGCTTCAGCCCCTGCCCGTTTGCCATCCTGCATCCGTTGCTCAAGTTCGAATATGCCGTTCACTTTACCGGCAGCAAATACACCATCAGGTAATTGATTTGGTACAAACTGCTGAACAGCCTCGTCATAACGCATCTGAGTACCGGCCTGATAAAGCAAAGCCGCTGCAGGTGCCCAGCCAGCACTCATCGCAACACCATCACAATGCAATACGACTTGCTGATGAAGATCCGCTTCAGCGGTGGCTTCATCATAAGCACAGACGACAACCGCACTGACACCCATTTTGTCAGATGTCGGCACCACTTCGTAAATACAACTGCCCAGATGCACGGCGATACCCGCCTGTTTGACTTTTGCTGTCAAATCACCATCAGCACCCGTCTGGCGCATATCAATAACAGCAACTATTTCCACATTGGCAGCAGCCAGATCCAGTGCCGCCCGATAACCATAATCATTAGCGGTAACGACTATGCCTTTTGTAAAGGGTTTAACGGAATAACGATTAACAAGACGTTGTGCCGCAGAGCTGAGCATCACACCGGGTAGATCGTTATAGCGAAATACAGGTGGTTGTTCAAAAACGCCACTGGCCACAATGATCGATCCGGCACGAACTTTCGTTATACCGCGTTTTTCAACAATGGGAACCAGATGGTCAGTGTAGTAACCACCCGCATAAGCATCCGCAATCACCCGGATATTGGGATGATTGAGCACATTTTCTGTGAGCTGTTTTAACAAAGAACCGGTATTAACGTCAGCGGCCATGTCATAGGTCAAACTACCGCCAATTTTGCGATTTTCATCGACCAGAATAACCTGACTGCCAGCATCAGCTGCTTCGAGAGCTGCAGATAGTCCTGATGCCCCCGCTCCAACGACCAGCACATCGCAATGTGCATAGCGTTTGGCGCGAGTGATTCGCGGATAGTTAAAATTGACTTTCCCCAGACCAGCCGCTTTACGGATCTTGTCTTCCCAGAATGGAAACATCCATTTAGGTTTATGGAACGTTTTGTAATAAAAGCCCACCGGCAGAAACGCCGATATCTTGTCGATATACCGACCTTTATCTTTTAATACACCACCATCGGTATTGACTGCCGTCAGCTGCATACCGTGGGTAACCGGGATCACATCTGCACGTATATTGGTGTCCTGACCATCGGTCATCAATGCATTGACATCATGATTGGCAAAACTCAATAAACCACGGGCACGGTGATATTTAAAACTGCGACCCAACACTTTAATGTCTGCAGCCCAAAGTGCACTGCTGATGGTATCGCCTTCATATGCTTCGATTTGTTGGCCTTCATATTCGAAGGTCAAGGGCATATCACGGTTGATCCATTCATTCTCTTGTTCAGCGATACGCAATGTCATGCCTTATTCTCCTGACCGTAAAGATAGGTCCTGCTGACTTTGTCAGTCAGTGTGTTTCTCTCTGCAATAAACCAGGTGCCACTTGGGCCGTGGTACCACCACTCTTTTTTCAATCCCGGCGCACCATGGCGATGATGCACATAAGTGGCCCACTCTTTATCACTGCAGGTATCTGCGTCTGGCATCTCTCTGTATTCCCCGCCATAGGTAAATTCACTCACCGGGCGGATGCCGTTAACTGGGCATTGAAGTAATTTCATCTTGCTATCCCTAAATCAGTGGCCGACCGAGGCTGCGCCTTTTTCACCGGTCAGCTCATAGTCTTCAAATCGTGATAAACGGAATGATCTGATCATATCCGGAGCCATATCTCTGGCGATGGTTTCAGCCATGGTCTTGC
>NZ_DCSO01000088.1:0-2893 GCF_002325665.1 Methylophaga sp. UBA1464 | reverse complement strand
GCTTATTGGGGTGGCTTTAAAGCCCCAAGTGCCCCACCCAGCATCGATATAGAAACCTTCCACTTCAGTTTTGCCCATGATTGGGGCAAAGTCCGGTGTCAGATCCGCCATCCCAGCCCATTGCCGAACCACCTTCACATTACCGAGGAATGGGAACATATCGGTGATATGCGAGGTGAGGCCTTCCACAAAGTCCAGAGATGAGCGGGTTGAATGGATTTCGTATGGATCCAGTGAAGACCCCATAACCAATTCACCGCGAGAAGACTGACTGACATAAACATGTAAGCTGCCTGATACCAGAATCGTATCGAGCCAGGGTTTCATTGGCTCGGTCACACATGCTTGCAACGGATGAATGACAATCGGCGTTTCAACATCGACCATTTCGCAAATGCGTGGTGTAAAACCGGCAACGGCTGATAACACGCGGTTGGTGCTGATATACCCCTTACTGGTCTGCACGCCGACTACCTTGCCGCTTTTCACGTCAATCCCCGTCACTTCCGTACTCTGGAAAATCTCTACGCCCATTCGATCAGCCTCTTTGGCATAACCCCAGGCAACAGCATCGTGACGTGCGACTGAACCCGGCGCGTGATACAACGCACCCAGGATCGGTGCCTGACCACTGCATGAGATATCCAGTTGCGGGCAGGCTTTAGAAATCTCATCAGGACCAACCACATAGCTTTCCACGCCAACATGTTTGTTGACTTCAGCACGCCAGCGCATAGTGCGCATAGCGGAATCGGTATGTGCCAAAGTGAAATGGCCACGGTTGGAATAAAACAGGTTAATGTCGAGCTCTTCAGAAAGATCTTCAAACAACTTAACACTGGCATTGTAGAAGTTGACGCCTTCCGGAGTCAGATAGTTTGAACGCACAATGGTGGTGTTGCGCCCGGTGTTGCCACCGCCGATATAGCCTTTTTCCAACACCGCGACATTGGTGATGCCATGATCTTTTGCCAGGTAGTAGGCTGCAGCAAGTCCATGTCCGCCACCGCCGATAATGACCGCATCATAGGTTTTTTTAGGTTCAGTACAGTCCCTGAAAAAACGGGGTGCCGGATGTTCTCGGCTCAGTGCATATTTCAAAAGTCTTAATGGCATTTTTGCCCCTCAATAAAATGTTTGCCATCCCATCTACTACCTATGGGGTATATGGAACTACCACCTTCTAGGTAAACTTTGTTTCACTTGATGAAACCTTGAGTTCATTTACTCATGTCGGAAATCGGATGTCAACACCTCTTAGAAACTTTTTTTCATCTTATGAATCTTGTTTGCATTATGAGCAAAAAAAATCGTGTATGATCAAGGTTCTATTAATGTAGCAGGTTAGGAGATTTAAACGGCGTGAGCGAAAAACAAGAGATGAATGGAATCGAAAACAATACAAAATCACTGGACAAACACCTTGGCAACACGCTGCGCCATCTTCGACTCGATAATGGATTGACGATTGCCGAAGTTGCCTCACGGGCCAATCTGAGTCGCGGTATGCTCAGTAAGATTGAAAATGGCCTGACCTCACCGAGTCTGGAAAAACTGGAGCATTTGGCCAACGCATTAGGTGTTACCCTGTCAAAATTGTTTCATGATTACGATACCCCCAGAGGCGGGGCTCAATATGTGAAGAATGGCGAAGGAATGGAAGTGGTCCGTCGTGGCACAAAATCCGGACACACTTATCATTTGCTGGCTTATGATCAGGGCCCCAAAAAATTATTCGAACCCTTTCTGATCTCGCTGGAAGAAGAAAGCGAGGTATTTGCCCCGTTTGAACATTCGGGTATCGAATTTATCTTTATGCTGGAAGGCAGGCTTGAATACACGGTCGGTGACGAACGTTATATTCTGAATCCGGGCGACTCTCTGACATTCAATGCCGAACAGCCGCATCGTCCGGAAGCTAAATTAAAAATGCCTATCCGCTACCTGGCGATTATTTATTACGATAGCCTGGATGCGATGGAACACGAGCAGGATTAATGAACCTTTCGGTCTGTGTCTCTTTTATCACCGCTATGGCGTAAGACTACGGTGCTAATGATTGACCAATAAGCTGGCCATACCCTCAAAGTGCTGCATTAGATTCTGTTTCAGCGCCGGTTCATAATCCAGCCTTTCAATGGCTAATTGCATGGATGCCAGCCAGGCATCTTTATGCGCTTCTGTTATATCAACATGGTCATGAATTTGTCGCACATTGGAATGTCCCCACTTCTCGGCATAAAGTTTCGGCCCGCCAAACATACCTGAGAAAAAATTGAACTGTTCCATGCGCGCATGCGCCATACCATGACCACGCAAATGCAGCAGATGTATCGGCCGACCCACTTCTGTTGTCTCCAATACATCACAAAACGTATTCACTAACTTTTCAACACCTTCAGCCCCTCCCAGGCGATCATATATGGACGTTTTTCTAAGATTTGCTGACGCCTTCATAACAGGACTCCTGGATACTTGTTTAAATATCATTGAGTCTATCCCTGTCTGCCAAAAGAAGTTAATACACAGGACTAAGTACTACTTAGAAAGTAATTAGCTGATCCGGCGATAAACATTAGGGCTTGTTGATCTTTCAGAGCCGCCTCTGTTGTGACTGAAAATGCACCAATCAAGGCGCGAAGAGTATGATTTAGTCGTTCTAAATAAACGACAAGCAACACAGGCCGGCGCGCGCCTCCCTGGCGCGCCGGCATACAGTCCATCCGTGGACATAAGTGGTGCATTTTCAGCCACAACCCGCAGGGCTGGGACTATTTTTCCGCCCCACGGCGTTGGAAATGAATTATGTAGAACAACTACATCGCATCATTTCCGCCTTGTTGGACGGAAAAATAGCCTCCAGCAGTGGTGGCTCTGAAAGATCAACAAGCCC
>NZ_DCSO01000085.1:35288-36510 GCF_002325665.1 Methylophaga sp. UBA1464 | reverse complement strand
CCAGCCGATATCACCACAGCCTGCGCAACTTGTCCCGGTGTCAACGCTGGCGTTTGACTTGCCGATCCCGTTACAGTGACCTGAGCAGCCTGTGAGGTCTGAGGTATTTGCATGAATTCACCTGGAATTAAACACAATGCTAGTATAACAACCAACTTGTTGCCAAAGACCGGCCAATGAAAAAATTCAGTACAAAATGGTATACCCGCCAAAATACAAGGATCAGTGGACCGTTCACCATAGCCCTGCTGAAAAGTAATCTGCAGTTAGGCAGAATTGATGCCCAAACAGAGATCAGTTCGGACCAAAAAAACTGGCAGCCATTAGGCGATATCATCGAACTGGAAGTTGTCGATCCTATCACCCCACCACCGTTACCTCTTGATGAACGTGATGGTTTTGATCGCCGCAATCAGCAACCTATGACCGAAGCTGAACGTGAAATGCGTCGGGAACAACGACGCAGACTGGAACCAGACTTTTTAATTCAGCAGCGCCAGCAACGCAGTGCATTATTACAAAAGCTCAAACCTCAACGTCCTGCCCGTTTCTGGCCATTGCTGATTATCAGCCTGATTCTCATCGCTATTTTCAGCTTCGCCATATTATTCCCGACACCGTCAAGTCTATCGGAAGCTGATTGTGACAGTGTGCCTGCGCCCAACGCGAACTGGGAAAACTGTCTGAAACCGGCAATGGATATTCCCGCTGCTAACCTGACCAAAGCCAACCTGCGTAACAGTGTGCTGGCCATGTCAAACCTGATGAGCGCCGATCTGATGGAAGTTGATATGAGTTATGCCGATTTACAACTTAGCAATCTGAGTTATGCCAGCCTGCAGGGAGCTAATCTGAAAGGCGCCAACCTGCAACAGGCTGATCTGTCCTACAGTAATTTATCCAACAGTGATTTAAGTTTTGCCAATTTACGGGATGCCAAGCTGGGTGGCAGCGATTTGCAAGATGCCAGGCTGGATAAGGCTATCTGGATTGATGGGCGGATTTGTGCAGCAGGTTCAGTTGGCAGCTGTTTGTAAAATACCTGCCATCAATGGAGTTTTTGCGGTGCGGCCAGCGTGAACGCCGGGATATCGACGGCAAATCGGCTACCATTATCATCCATCATGTTGTAATGGCCCTGCATCATACCAACCGGGGTATCCAGCATCGCCGCACTGGTGTAGGTAAATGTTTCTGTTGGCGCCAGATAAGGATGCTGACC
>NZ_DCSO01000085.1:21026-35138 GCF_002325665.1 Methylophaga sp. UBA1464 | reverse complement strand
AGTTGGTGCCAGATAAGGGTGCTGCCCCACAACACCATCGCCCTCCACCTCCTGCTCATGACCATCGCCGCCAGTGATTTTCCAGTAACGCGATAATAACCGGGCCGGGGTGTCGCCCTCATTGGTGATAGTAATGGTATAGGCAAAAAGATATCTTGCCCTTGCCGGATCGGATTCATGATCCAGGTAGGTGGTTTCTACATTAACCAGAATGTGATTTTTTTTATCTGTCATGCCGAACATTATAACGCGTTTCGAGCCAACAAACGTGCACCTAACAGCCCCACATCAGGATTATTAATCAGGTAGACCGGAATTTTTTCCAACACGCCGCGCATTCGCCCCTTGGCAAGAAAAAACTGCATAAAATGTTCCTGCTTAAACAACGCTGAATTTTTTGCGGCAATGCCACCAGCAATAAAAAGTCCGGCTCCGGGCAAAGCAGTCAGCGCCAGATTGCCAGCCTGAGCACCATATATCTGCATAAATAATTGCATGGTTTTTACGGCTAATGGATCTGATTGCTTAAGCGCATAGTCACTAATCTGTTCAGCAGACAAGCTTACACATGAATCGGCGGCTCCCTGTTGCTCAGCAATAAACTGATACAACATCACCAGACCGGCACCAGACAATACACGTTCATAAGAAACATGGTCGTATTGCTCGAACAGCTTTTCCAACAGTTTCTGCTGTGTTCGTTCCTGTGGTGCGAAGTCAGTATGACCGCCTTCCGTTGGCCATACTCGCCAACCTGTATGTATTGGTGACAGAATAGCCTGCCCCAAACCGGTGCCCGCACCAATAACTGCCCTCAGGGCCCTGGCTTGAGGTTCCCCCGCTTGCAGAACCGTTAAATCTTCTTCACCAAGCTCATCAATACCATGACCCACAGCGGCAAAATCATTGATCAAAGAAATCTCCGCAATCGGAAACATCACCTGTAATTTATCAATATCGATTATCCAGGCAAGATTTGTCAGTTGAACCCGTCGGCCAGTCAACGGCGCTGCCACTGCAAAACAGGCACTGCTGACAGGAAAATAACTCGCTGGCACTAACGATAAAAACGTTGTCAGCAAATCCTCAAAATCGGTATAGGCTTTATTATCAAACCGTTGCTGTACGATCACCTCACCATCAAAATGGCTTAATTGCAGCAAGGTTTTGGTGCCACCGATATCGGCAGCTAACAACGTTTTCATATTATTTCGCTGCGGCAGCGTTATCCATAAACCAGTAGTAATCCCCTGTTGGAGCAAGTCGTTGCACCGGTAATCCAGTTACCGCCCCGGTAGTGATATCTCTGACAATATCTGCTTTGGCTTCACCGGCAATAAAGACAATGACCTGTCTGGCAGCATTGATTACCGGATAGGTCAATGTCACGCGCCAGGATTGAAATTTTTCAACAAATAAACTGGCAGTCAACGTATCGGTTACTTCAAGTGCCGGAGTATCGGGAAATAATGAGGCGATATGGCCATCTGGTCCCAAACCCAACAAGACTAAATCAAATGGTCTATCTTCCATAATCAACTTGATGGTATCAGCATAACGAGTGGCCACTTCAGTGGCATCGCCACTCTCAGTGGGCATGCGATGCACATTTTCAGCAGGAATAGGTAAATGATCCAGCATAGCCAATCTGGCCATTTTAAAATTGCTGTCATCATGCGTCGCCGGCACGCAACGCTCATCACCAAAAAAGATCTGCACCCGCGCCCAATCAATCTGTTCGATATAAGGCGATGTGGCCAGCTTCTGATAGAGACCTTTAGGTGTAGAGCCCCCGGCCAGCGCAACATAAAACACACCCCGTTTAGCAATAGCTGAACGTGCAGTCACAACGAAATGTTCGGCAGCTGCTTCGATCAAGCGCTCTGAATCAGGCAGAATTTTTTGTTCAGCTTTCATGTCTATCCTCAACATTAACAATAATTTTGTGCGGTATCTCGCTGACAGTGTCAGCCAAATCCTGTTAATTTAGCAATCATGCTGTACTGACAGCAAGCCAAACTCGACTTCAAATTATCTTTCACAGGAACATTCTCTATGAAAAACACTTTTTTTGCCCTTACGATGTTGTTGTCATCCGCTGTGGCGGTTGCCGAAAATGATTTGAATTTTAATCTGGTCAACCTGAATGCAACAGCGGCTACAGAAGTGGCTAACGACCAGGTAACCAGCGTCATTCAGGTCATGCTTAATGGAACAGATCCAACTAAACTAGGCCAACAGGTCAATCAGCGCAGTAATCAGCTGTTGGAAAAAATCAAGGCTTATGACTCGGTAAAA
Source organism: Methylophaga sp. UBA1464 (assembly GCF_002325665.1). Taxonomy (NCBI): domain Bacteria; kingdom Pseudomonadati; phylum Pseudomonadota; class Gammaproteobacteria; order Thiotrichales; family Piscirickettsiaceae; genus Methylophaga; species Methylophaga sp. UBA1464. The sequence goes on along the minus strand of NZ_DCSO01000085.1, from coordinate 32,840 downwards.
TCACAAACCACCGGCTATCAAACCCGTCCGATGTACAAAGACAGCCAAATCGTTTCCTGGCAAGTTAGCCAGCAAATTCGTCTGCATAGCCATGATTTCACACAAATGAGTGAGTTGTTAGGTGACGTGCAGGATTTGGGCACCGTGCAATCGATAGTATTTTCGCTGTCTGATGAATTAATCGAATCCACCCAGAACGAATTAATGCAGCAAGCTATCAGCAAATTTCGCGATAAGGCGGCATTGATTCAGCAGCAATTTGATGAGCCGGGTTATCGTCTGGTCAATTTATCAGTGAACACCAGCGGTTATGCCCCGGTTCATCGCATGGAAAGCAGTATGATGATGTCTGCCGATATGAGTAGCAAAAGTGCACCGGCAGCTCTGGAAGCGGGCAGTAATAAAGTGTCTGTTGATGTGCATGGGCAGATTCAGTTAATCAGCGATACCACTACCTTGACCGATTGATCACTTGAGAAACAAATCATAGGCCGGGTTATCGGTTTCCAGCCAATAGACATAGCCGAGGTTGTCCAGAAACGCCTGAAATTCTTCATTGAATTCAGGCGTCACCTGGATACCAACCAGTACCCTGCCATAGGCAGCACCATGATTTCGATAATGAAACAGGCTTATATTCCAGCGTTGGCCTATATGTGTCAGAAAGCGTAACAACGCACCCGGCCGCTCTGGAAATTCAAAGCGAATCAAACGCTCATTTTCGGCTTGAGGTGCATGTCCGCCCACCATATACCGAACGTGCAATTTGGCCATTTCATTATCGGTGAAGTCAATCCATTGATAACCTGCCTGCGTCAGGTTCTCAAACAAAATCTGCCGCTCTTCTTCACGCCCCGACATACGTACACCGACAAATACATGTGCCTGCTGATTATCAGCGTAGCGATAATTGAATTCGGTGATGCCTCGATCTGCCAATGCTTTGCAGAAGCGCTGAAAGCTGCCCGGCTGTTCATCAATGGTAGCGGCAAACAACACTTCCCGGCGTTCACCGATTTCGGCACGTTCAGCCACATGCCGTAACCGGTCGAAGTTCATATTAGCGCCGCTGTTAATCACCACCATGGTTTTATTATGTAAACCATTTTGCTGAATGTATTTTTTCGCACCAGCAATCAATAAGGCACCTGATGGCTCCGCAATCGAACGGGTATCGTCAAAGACATCCATGATCGCCGCACAGATTTCATCTGTTTCCACGGTGACCACATGATCGACCGTCTTTTGTGCAATGCGGAACGGCTCTTCGCCAACCTGCCTGACCGCTGTACCATCGGCAAACAAACCAACCTGATCCAATTTGACACGCTCCCCCGCATCCAGAGCAGCTTTAAGGCTGGCAGCATCTGCCGGCTCAACCGCAATGATTTTAATTTCAGGCCAGATAGCTTTGATATAAGCCGCCATTCCAGCCAGTAATCCGCCACCACCTACGGGAATAAATACCGCGTATACCGGATCCGGATGCTGGCGCATGATTTCCATTGCAATTGTGCCCTGTCCGGCGATCACCAATGGATCATCATAGGGATGAATAAACACCCTGCCCTGATCAGTTGAAACCTGCTTAGCATAATCAAAGGCTTCATCGTAACTGTTGCCATGCAAGGTAATTTCAGCACCTAACATGCGTACCGCTTCGACCTTGATGGGAGGCGTGGTGACGGGCATCACAATCACCGCAGAAATGCCCATTTTATTGGCGGCCAATGCCACGCCCTGCGCATGGTTTCCAGCTGAAGCGGCGACGACACCCTGTATACGTTCGGCTTCAGTTAAATGACTCATCCGGTTATAAGCGCCACGTAACTTAAAGGAAAATACCGACTGCAAGTCTTCGCGCTTAATCAGAATCTGATTATCCAGTCGCTTGGATAATCTTGGCATCAAATCCAAAGGTGTTTCGATAGCGACATCATAAACGCGCGCTTTGAGGATTTTTTCTACATAGCCTGTGAGCATGGGGTTCCAGATTCAGTCTGTTAGGTTAACGAAAGATGACTACGTTACCATTGACCGCTATTTATCTCTATAATTAGCCGGATAAAATCAAGCCATTCAAATTAACAAGGAATCGCAATGACTGCTGATGAAATGAAGAAACAAGCTGCCTGGTCGGCTTTGGAATATATTACTACCGACGGTGTTGTAGGTGTAGGCACTGGCTCTACCGTTAATCACTTTATCGATGCCTTAGCGACTATCAAACATCGCATCGAAGGTGCCGTGTCCAGCTCCAATGCTTCCACACAGCGTTTAAAAGATTATGGCATTGAAGTGTTTGATTTAAATGATGTGAAAGAAGTCGCGGTATATGTCGATGGTGCCGATGAGTCCAACCATAATCTGCAACTGATTAAAGGTGGTGGCGGTGCATTGACCCGCGAAAAAATTATTGCTGCGGTTGCTGATAAATTTGTCTGTATTGCTGACGCAACCAAATTGGTCGATGTATTGGGTAAATTCCCGTTACCGGTTGAAGTCATTCCGATGGCTCGTAGTTATGTTGCGCGTGAGATTGTCAAACTGGGCGGCCAACCGGTTTATCGTGAAGGTGTGATCACCGATAATCATAATGTCATCCTGGATGTACATGGTCTGGATATCATGGAACCTATCAAACTGGAAAAAACGCTGAACGATATCGTAGGCGTAGTGACTAACGGCTTGTTTGCCATGCGTCCTGCGGATGTGTTGTTGCTTGGCACCGAAAACGGCACTCAAACCGTCCATCCTAAATAATTTGCACCTGCCCGCTGTTAAGGCGGGCATTTTGCCAGAGCGAAAATATGTTCAGACCTCTAAGTGTCTATATCGGCACCCGTTATACCCGGGCCAAACGGCGTAATCATTTTATTTCGTTCATTTCCATGACCTCCATGCTGGGTGTTGCACTCGGTGTGGCGGCGTTGATTACTGTTTTGTCCGTAATGAATGGCTTTGAAAAGGAATTACGTGAACGGATTCTGGGAATGACTTCGCATGCCTTTGTTACCGGTTCCGGCGGCACGTTGTCTGACTGGCAAAAAGCAGAAGCTTTAATTGAAGGCTTTCCCCGCGTCATGAGTTCTGCCCCATTCGTGGAAGGCCAGGCGATGCTGAATCAAGGAAGCCGGGTTCGTGGGACCCAAATTCGCGGTGTGGATCCAGCTCTGGAGCCAAAAGTCTCTTCGATTGGCGACAAAATCATTCAGGGTCGTTTTGATTCTCTGCAACCAGGAAGTTACGGCATTATTCTGGGTAAGGATCTGGCCATCGCAATGGGTGTTGGCACCGGCGATAAAATTACCGTCATAACCCCGCACGTCACCCCAACTCCTGCGGGGGTGATTCCTCGCCTGAAACGTTTAACTGTCGCCGGTGTGTTTGAAATCGGAATGTATGAATATGACAGTGCTCTGGCCATCATGAATATCGAGGATGCCGCTAATTTATTCCGTATTCCCGGTAAAGTGACAGGGCTGCGCTTACAACTGGATGATGTTTACCAGGCACCACGAATTACCCGAGATTTATTACAAACCTTACCAGCAGAATACCGGGCAGCCGACTGGACCTATCAACACGCCAACTTTTTCCGTGCATTAAAAACAGAAAAAACCGTGATGTTTGTCATCCTGATGCTGATTGTCGCTGTTGCAGCATTTAACATTGTTTCAACATTGGTAATGATGGTCACGGATAAATATTCAGATATCGCCATTCTGCGAACGTTGGGCATGTCGCCACGCGGCATTATGGGGATCTTCATGGTGCAAGGCATTGTGATTGGACTGATAGGCACCCTGCTGGGGGTAATTGGCGGAGTCATTCTGGCGCTGAATGTATCGAATATTATTGCCTGGATTGAGATGCTGCTGGGTTATCAATTCCTGCCAGCGGAGGTCTACTACATTAGTGACCTGCCCTCAGAGCTAAACTGGAATGATGTGACCGTTATCGGTATTACCGCGTTTGTATTATCGATCCTGTCGACCATTTACCCTTCCTGGCGTGCCGCTCAGGTGAAACCGGCTGAGGCATTACGCTATGACTAATCATGTGATTCGCTGCCAGAATCTGGTGAAACGATATAAAGACGGCAATCTGGAAACGCCTGTATTACAGGATGTTAATCTTCAGGTGGTTGCAGGTGACCGTATAGCGATTGTCGGCAGTTCCGGTTCAGGCAAAAGTACCTTGCTGCATCTCTTAGGTGGACTGGACAGCCCAACCAGCGGACAGATTGAAGTATTGGATCAGGATATCAGTAAGCTGTCCGTCAATGCTTTGAGTAAACTGCGTAACCAATCTTTGGGATTTGTTTACCAGTTTCACCATTTGCTACCAGAGTTTACTGCAGAAGAGAATGTCGCCATGCCTCTGGTCATCGGCGGTATGCACCCTAAATCAGCGAAACAACAAGCATCTGAATTATTACAACAGGTGGGCCTTGGCCATCGCGTACATCACAAACCCAGCGAATTATCGGGTGGTGAACGTCAACGTGCAGCTTTAGCCCGTGCCTTGATTACCAAACCCGCCTGCCTATTGGCCGATGAGCCCACCGGCAACCTAGATCATCATACCGCTGAAGGGATTTTTGATTTGATTATGCAACTGAATGCCGAATTGGGTACTGCGCTGGTAATAGTGACCCATGACCGTCAATTAGCTGCCAGAATGGATCAGCAATTAACCTTAATCGACGGTAAGTTACAAAACTGACTTTATGGCTGGTTATTGTCATTATCCTGTCGTGCTTTTTGACGGCGATAACGTTTTAACCAGCTATTAATCACCACCAGACGCCAGATCAATCGCACGATAATGACACCGGCCACGGCCGCAAACGCACCACAAACCACCGAACCAAGTAAGAACGGTTGCCAGACAAAGCCTATCTCCTGCCACAACCATTCCAGACTAAAAGCGAATTCATGGGTACGCAGTGGTACATCAAGCAATGTAGCGCCGACTTTGTAAGTAAAAAAGTAGATTGGCGCCATGGTCAACGGATTGGTTATCCAGACACACATTACTGCAATAGGCAGATTTACCCGTAACCAGATAGCCAGCAGACCAGCTACCAGCATTTGACCCGGCATCGGTATAAAAGCAAAGAAAACCCCTATCGCAACTGCCGCAGATACCGATCGGCGATTAAGGTGCCATAATTCCGGAGCCATTATCCTTTCGCCAAAACGACGCATGTGCTTATGCTCGCGCATCGTCACATGATCTGGCATTATTCGTTTTAGGAACTTACGAGGCATTATGTCTCAGCATTACGGACAAACGGCGGTCATTATAGGGATATATGATCAAACCTGCCATTGCATTTTTGTCAGGCTGTTTATTAGTGGCATGGTTGCCGCAGCTACCCTCATTGTATTGGCTGCTCACACTATTCCCCTTGATTGTTATTGCCTGGCGTTCGTCACAATGGACCATTTTGTGGTTTATTGTTGCTCTACTATGGACCGGTATCCAGACGCATATCAGATTAGATAATCAACTTGATGCCACACTTGAACGACAAGATATTCTGGTCAGTGGTTTCATTACTTCACTTCCCCATCATAACGTTCAACACGTTCGTTTTGAATTCAAACCAGAAAACAGCAGCGTAAAATTACCCGCCAAACTTCGTCTAAGCTGGTATTTTCCACCAGATATCACTCCCCAGGCCAACGAAAAATGGCAATTGCTGGTTCGTTTAAAAATGCCTCAAGGCATGGCGAATCCCGGCGGTTTTGATTATGAATCCTGGTTATTCCAGCAACAGATCGGCGCGACAGGTTATATACGACAATCAGAGCTGAATCAAAAGTTACAATCCGCCCCGATGTATTCGGTTAACTACTGGCGTGCAACATTAATCGAAAAGATGACTTCTCTAATGGAACATAGCCCGCATCTGGCCCTGATTCAGGGGCTGGGCGTTGGAAGTCGAGATCTCATGCAACCAGAACAATGGGAAACCTTAAGAAAGACTGGTACCAGTCATCTGTTAGCGATATCCGGTCTACATATTGGTCTGGCGGCTGCTTTGGGATTTTTTGCTGTCAAAACCGTTTGGCGGATGCGCAGTCGACACTTATTAATATTAAGTGATCGGCAAGCGGGCGCTATGGGTGGCTTTTTACTCGCTGTGTTTTATGCACTGCTGGCCGGTTTATCCATCCCAACGCAACGCGCTTTAGTGATGGTCAGTGTGGTCATGCTCAGTATTTTTATCAAGCGCCGTGTTGAACCGTTACAGGTGTTAAGCCTGAGTTTAATACTTGTTCTATTTATCGATCCGTTTGCTGTGTTGGCCGTGGGTTTCTGGTTATCATTTGCTGCCGTCATCTGCATTTTGTACGTAGCACAATATCGACAACCTGCCCGAAAATGGCTTTGGTTGCATATTCACTTTTGGATAGCCGTTGGCTTGACGCCTCTGTTGCTGCTGTTTTTTCAGGAAACCTCTCTGATAGCACCGTTGGCCAATTTACTGGCTGTGCCTTTGGTGAGTTTTCTGATTGTGCCGCTATTGTTATTAACACTGCTGCTCTTAAGCTTTGATGTACAGATAGCAGCATGGCTGCTGCATCTTACCGAAAGGCTATTGTCGTTATTGTGGTGGTATCTGGATTGGCTGGCGCAATTACCTATATCCGTTTGGCAAACTCCGGTATTTTCCATCGGATTGCTTAGTCTGTCAGTCATTGGCATCTTGATATTGCTCGCACCGCGCGGTTGGCCGTTACGCTGGCTAGGCCTCATATTGATCCTGCCGCTATTCTGGTACAGCCCAAAACGACCTGATGCGGCAGAAATCTGGTTTACATTATTAGATGTAGGCCAAGGCTTATCAGCCGTTGTACAAACCCAAAATCATACTCTGGTGTTTGATACGGGTCCGACATTTGGTGATTTTGATACCGGCTCGGCAGTCGTTGTACCGTACCTTCGTCATCTTGGCGTAAAACACTTGGATACCTTGGTGATTAGTCATGCGGATAATGATCATATCGGTGGAGCTCATGCGGTTTTGTCTAATTATCCTGCCAGACAAATCCTGAGTAGTGATCCCGATAAACTAACTGACAGTGCGCTTTGTCAGCAGGGTCAATCATGGCAATGGGATGAGGTTCTATTTGAGGTGTTACATCCGTCTAATAATGATAGCGGCAGTCGGAACGACTTATCCTGTGTCCTCAAAATCAGCAGTCAATATGGCAGCATCTTATTAACCGGTGACATTGAACGACGGTCAGAATCCGGCCTGGTCAGACAATATGCCCGCCAACTCAGTGCCGATATTTTAATCGCACCTCACCATGGCAGTCGCAGTTCATCTTCTTTGGCATTTATCCAGCAGGTTTCCCCCCGATTTGTGTTATTTGCCAGCGGCTATCAAAATCGTTATAACTTTCCTGCTGCCGATGTAGTTGCCCGCTATCATGAGATGGGTAGCAAGACCTATCAAACGGGCAGGCTGGGCGCATTGTTTATCAAACTCGATCGAAAAATGAATTTAATGCCCACAGGCTGGCGTGAACAACATCGAAGATTATGGATGCGTAACGCTACTGAATAAATGCGTTTTCACGTATCATGGCAACATTTATTTCACTGGGACGGATGGAGCATGCTGGAACTATTTAAAGCAGGTGGCTGGCTGATGTTACCGCTACTTGGCTGTTCGATAATTGCCATTGCGATTATTGCCGAGCGATTTTGGAGCCTGCAACAACGTCGAATTGCACCACCTGAATTAATCACCCAAATCTGGCAATGGTTACAGTTCAAGCAAATCGACCAATACCGCATTAATTCGCTGCAAAAGAACTCTCCGCTCGGTCAAATTCTCGCGGCCGGTCTGATTAATCGCAACAGTTCCCGTGAGATCACCAAGGAAAGCATTGAAGATACCGGACGTCACGTCACCCAGCAGCTGGAACGCAATCTCAATACCTTGGGAACCATTGCGGCGATTTCACCTTTAATAGGATTGTTAGGTACGGTCATTGGTATGATCAAAGTCTTTGCGGTCATCAGACTGGAAGGTGTCGGCAATCCGGAAACGCTCGCAGGCGGTATTTCCGAGGCTTTACTCACTACTGCTGCCGGTCTGGTTGTGGCCATTCCCAGTGTAATCTTTTATCGCTACTTCCGCGGCAAAATTAATCAGCTGGTAGTGAGCATGGAAGAACAGGCCATGCAGTTAATTGAAATGTTACATGGCGAACGTGAGTTTGATCCTGATGAGGCGCGTTCGCAATGAAACTGTTGCCGCGGAACTCTGAAGAACCCGATGTCAATCTGACTCCGATGATTGATGTAGTGTTTCTGTTGCTGCTGTTTTTTATGGTATCCACTAGTTTTATCCGGGAAAGTTCACTTAAAGTGGATTTACCGGAAGCCAGCGGTCAGGCATTAGCCGAACAGGAATCACCGATTGATATTATCATTCGGGCGAATGGTGAAGTGCTGGTCAACGATATCCCAATGACCGAGCTGACACGTGATGCCTTACGTGATTTGCTAAAAACCACCGCAGGGGATAATGACAATCCGCACATTATTATCAGTGCAGATGCCAATGCAGAATACCAGCATATTGTGACGGCAATGGATGCAGCACAATTACTTGGTTTTACCCGTTTGACACTGGCAACACGCCAAAAAACAACTGAGATTCCATGAAACAAACTGCCAGCGAGATGAGCGCTTTTCAACTATATAAGCGCCTGCTTTCCTATGTAAAACCTTACTGGTTGGTGTTTGGCGCTGTTATTTTGTCCATGCTTGTTTATGCTGCCAGCGAAACGGCCATGGCCGCCTTGATGAAACCCCTGATGGATGGCAGTTTTGTTGAAAAAGATCCGTTTATTATTAAATGGATACCCATCGCATTAATCGGTATTTTTCTGATTCGAGGCGTTGCCAATTTCCTGACTACATATGGTTTGGGCTGGATCGCCCGGAATGTGATCATGACCTTGCGAACGGAAATGTTTGATCGTTTGCTGACCTTACCCGCCAGCTTTTGTGACAAAAGTACTTCCGGTCAGCTGATGTCAAAATTGTTATATGACGTTGAGCAGGTAGCTGATGCTGCCACCGATGCCATTTTGGTACTGGTTCGGGATACATTGACAATTATCGGCTTACTGGCATGGATGATTTATCTGAACGGCATGCTGTCATTAATCATCTTGCTGACCGTGCCATTTATCGGTTTACTGGTCTACAAAATCAGTACCCGTTTCAGACGCATCAGTAAAACTATTCAGGACTCCATGGGCGATGTGAGTCATACCTCCAGTGAGGTTATCGAGGGGCACCGTGAAGTCAAAACCTTTGGCAGCCAGCAATATGAAGCGAAACGTTTTGACAAGGTCAATCAGCTCAATCGTCGTCAGCGGATGAAAAAAATCGCTACTGAGGCAACCAGTCAGCCAATTATTGAATTGATTGCCGTTCTGGGCTTAGCCGTTGTTATTTATCTGGCCACCTTACCGCAGATGCTTGAACAGATTACTGTGGGCACTTTTATTTCCTTCATCACGGCGATGTTTATGATTCTGACACCGCTTAAACGCCTCACCAAACTTAACTCCAAACTGCAGGCGGGTATTGCCGCCGCTGACAGTGTATTTACCATGCTGGATCAAAAACCAGAAGCCGATACCGGCGAGCAACAGCTTAAACGTGCTAAAGGTGATATTCGCTACGAACAGGTCAGCTTTCAGTACGACACTACGTCACGAAAAGTGCTGGACAACATCAGCTTTGAAATTAAGGCGAGTCAGACTATCGCTTTTGTCGGCCATTCCGGCAGTGGTAAAACCACTCTGGTAAGTTTGTTACCTCGGTTTTATTCGCCGACTGAAGGTCGGGTTTTAATTGATGATATTGATATCACCACACTTAAATTACTGGATTTGCGTAAACAGATTTCTCTAGTCAATCAACAAGTTATTCTGTTCAACGATACTATTTCCAATAATATTACCTACGGACAGAAGGAAGACATTGCTGAAGAAAAAATTATTGAAGCAGCTAAAGCCGCACATGCCTGGGAGTTCATCCAGAAACTGCCTGAAGGCTTGCAAACTCAAGTCGGACAGAATGGCGTATTACTCTCCGGCGGGCAACGCCAACGTCTTGCCATTGCCCGAGCCTTGTTACGTGATACGCCTATTCTGATTCTGGATGAGGCCACCGCCTCACTTGACTCTGAAGCCGAAAGACATATTCAATCAGCATTAGAAAACCTGATGCAAAGCCGGACAACTCTGGTGATTGCTCACCGGCTTTCCACCATAGAAAAGGCTGATCTTATTGTGGTGATGCATGACGGACATATTGTCGAGACAGGTACACATCAGCAATTGCTGGAGAAAGGTCATCACTATGCTGAATTACATCGCTTGCAGTTTCAGCAGCAATAATGAAAACCGATTGGCTAACCAATAGCTGGAATCACCCCACTCCGCTCACTTGGTTATTATTGCCTTTAAGCTGGCTATATCGACTGATTATTCTGCTGCGACGCCAGGCATATCGGGTTGGCATCTTCAAGCAATTGTCATTGCCGGTACCGGTAATTGTGGTGGGTAATATCAGTGTAGGTGGCAGCGGCAAAACGCCTTTTGTCATCTGGTTAGCCCGGTATTTAAAACAGCAGGGTTGGCGGCCGGGTATTATCAGTCGTGGTTATGGTGGCAAAGCCGAACACTATCCCTGCAATGTGCATCAACACAGCCTGGCTTCAGAAGTCGGCGATGAACCGCTGTTGATCCATCGGCGCACTCAGTGTCCGGTAGTGGTTGCTGCAGATCGGCTTGCAGCCGGCAAACAGTTACTGGCAGAAAATGACTGTAATATCATTATCACTGATGATGGTTTGCAGCATTACCGACTGCAACGAGATTTGGAAATCGTCATTCTTGATAAAAATCGCGGTCTGGGAAATCAGGCTTGTTTACCTGCAGGACCATTGCGAGAATCAACCTCGCGGTTACAAACGGTCAATTTTATTATTCACCATGGTGAGGGAAGTAATGCTGATCTGACGATGCAACTACAGATCCAGCAAGCTATTCAATTGCAGAAAGAAATAACTCAAAAACCGTTATGTGAATTTAGCAATACACCTGTTCATGTCGTTGCCGGTATCGGACATCCACAGCGTTTTTTTGACCAATTGCAACAACAGTTCGGCTTAACCGTTATCCCGCATGCCTTTGCGGATCATCATCGTTATACTGCCGCTGATTTCCAGTTTGCCGAGCCATACCCCATACTGATGACAGAAAAAGATGCGGTAAAATGTCAGGCATTTGCGACAAACAACATGTGGTATGTGCCTGCTGAGGCGCAGCTGAGCCCTTCGCTTGGCCCTGAAATCGATAAAAAACTAAGAGAGCTTTTACATGGATAAGACCTTATTGGAAATACTTGCCTGTCCTGTCTGCAAGAGTAGCGTTGTCTATCAAAAGCAATCGCAGGAATTGATTTGCAAAGCCTGTCGGGTCGCCTATCCCATTCGGGATGAAATCCCAGTCATGCTTATAGATGAGGCGCGTGAACTGACTGCGGAAGAAATCGACTGATGCAATTTAAAATCATTATACCCGCCCGCTTTGCCTCAAGCCGGCTACCCGGTAAACCTTTGCGTGAAATTGCAGGCAAACCGATGATTCAGCATGTCTATGAGCGCGCGTTGGCCAGTGAAGCGAGTGAAGTCATTATCGCAACAGATGATCAGCGTATTGCCGATGCAGCGAAAAGTTTTGGTGCAGATGTCTGCATGAC
>NZ_DCSO01000085.1:20166-20968 GCF_002325665.1 Methylophaga sp. UBA1464 | reverse complement strand
GCTGAAGTGGCTCAGTTAAGGGCATTTCATGGCGATGATTTAGTGGTCAATGTACAGGGAGATGAGCCCTGTTTGCCAGCCGTGTTGATTAATCAGGTGGCAGCGGATTTGGCGCACCATCGTGAAGCTGCAATTACTACGTTATACAGCCCGCTAGAAAACGCTGAACAGGTATTTGATCCTAATATCGTTAAAGTAGTGGTGGATGCTAAAGGTTATGCGATGTATTTCAGCCGCGCCCCTATTCCATGGTTACGCGAGCATTTTAATAACAAACAGGCACTCAACAACGTCACAATGCCGCATTTAAAGCATGTTGGTATGTATGCCTATCGAGCAGATTTTTTGCATCGTTATCATGAATTACCGCCTGCGCCGCCGGAACAATTTGAATCATTGGAACAGCTTCGGGCGCTTTACCATGGCAATCGGATTCACTTGACAGAAGCTCAGGTTGATCCTGGACATGGAGTTGATACTGAACAGGACTTACTGGCCGTAGAGGCCTTGCTCTCTCAGTAATTGATCCAGACCAGCTGAGACTAATTCGGCATGCAGTTCACCTTCACCATCAAAAACCGGTAAAACATGGGTCACAGGAACCGGGCGATGCCCTTCTCCATATTGTGTTGGCTGGATATTACTGTCCTGATTGAGCTCCTGTAATACCAGTTCACAGCCATCTAACAACTCAATAATTTCACAGCGTTGATGGTGGTATACGACTTGCTGACCAATCAGGTTCAGCAAGTCGTCACAGGTAAATTTATGATTCCTTGGCATCTGCTTTAGGACTCTCTTC
>NZ_DCSO01000085.1:19767-20064 GCF_002325665.1 Methylophaga sp. UBA1464 | reverse complement strand
TTTTTCAACCTTCTGAGTCTCATTATCAGCCGAAGCAGGATTTTTTTCTACCTCATTTGCATCACGATTTTCTTTGTCTTTTGGAGGTGCACCACGTCGGCGACGATTATTACTGCTGGCACCGGTGCTAGTACGTGAGCGGCGTGGCGCTGGTTTTTGCGGTATTTTATTACCGTCCACCTCTGGCTCAGTCGATACTGGAATGGCATTACCATTTACTTCCGGTTCCGGCGCAGGTATCGCATTGCCATTCACTTCTGGCGGCGGTGTCGGAATAGCGTTGCCTTTTTCGACGGG
>NZ_DCSO01000085.1:14748-19704 GCF_002325665.1 Methylophaga sp. UBA1464 | reverse complement strand
AGTTGCCTTTTTCGACGGGTTCAGCTTTTTCTACAGAATCCGTGGTAACGGCACCCGTAGCTGCTGTATCACCTTCACCACGTCCACGACGTCGGCGTCCGCCACGACGCGAACGTTTTGCGTTTGGATTACGTGTTTTATCGTCACCAGTCGTATCCGTTGCAGGCTTATTATCCGGCACTACGGTTTCAGCTGAAGCAGATTCGGAAGTTTTAGCACTTTTCGGCTCATCACTGGCATTAGCATCCGGACGACGGGGACGGTTATTTCGCCGATTGCTATTATTTCGACCTCGACTGCGACGGTTTTGATTTCTCGCTTCTTTTTCCACATCAGTCTCTTTTTCTGCGGCACGTTGCTTTGATGTATCGACAGACTCTTCAACAGGAGCTCCTGTTAAGACACCTAATAAACGCTTCAGCAGACTTGGTTTGCGCTCAGCCGCAGCAGGTTTAATGATCGGCGCCGGAGCGATGGGAGCAATCCCGGTAACGGCAGGCTGTTCCAAAACGGCTTTTTCTTTTAAAACAACGGTTGCTTCAATTTCTGGCGTCGTAATTAATTGATGGCTACTGGTCTGCTTTTCATTACCATCTTTAATGCGTTCGATATCGTAATGTGGTGTTTCCAGATGCGGATTAGGAATCAGCACCAGACGCACATTGTGACGTTTTTCAATCGCATCAATCTGAGCACGTTTTTCGTTCAGCATAAAAGTGGCAACAGAAACCGGCAATTGAATCACCAGTTGGCTGACATTGTCTTTGGTCGCTTCTTCTTCCACCAGACGCAATACCGCTAAACCCAGGGACTCAACGCCTCTCACATGGCCCAAACCAGCGCAACGCGGGCAGACTTCCTGATGTGCATCGCCTAATGCCGGACGCAGACGCTGACGGGACATTTCCAACAAACCAAAGCGGGAAATACGGCCAATCTGCACCCGTGCCCGATCCGATTTCAAATGGTCACGCAAACGGTTTTCAACTTCACGCTGATTACGGGTTGGCCCCATATCAATAAAGTCGATAACCACCAGCCCCCCCAAATCACGCAAGCGTAATTGACGGGCAATTTCCTCTGCCGCTTCGAGATTGGTGTTGAGCGCAGTTTCCTCAATATCACCGCCCTTGTTGGCACGCGCCGAGTTGACATCAATTGAAATCAACGCTTCCGTTGGATCAATGACCAGCGCACCACCGGAAGGTAAACGCACTTCATGGCGGAAGGCGCTCTCAATCTGGCTTTCCAACTGATAACGGGTAAATAATGGAACTTTGTCTTGATACAGCTTGAATTTGCTTAATTCATGCGGCATCACCATACGCATGAAATCGTAACCGGTTTGATAAACCTCAGGGGAATCCACCAGAATTTCACCAATGTCTTTACGTAAATAATCACGTAATGCACGGATGATGATATTACTTTCCTGATACACCAGAAACGGTGCAGCGCGGTCTTTGGTGGCTAAATCAATGGCTGTCCATAACTGAACCAGATATTCCAGATCCCATTGCAGTTCTTCAGTTTGCTTGCCAACCCCAGCTGTGCGGACAATCATGCCCATACCTTCAGGGATTTCCAGCTCACGTAAGGCTTCTTGCAGTTCAGCGCGATCATCGCCTTCAATGCGGCGAGAAATACCACCGGCACGTGGGCTGTTTGGCATCAGAACCAGATAACGACCTGCCAGGCTGATAAATGTTGTCAGTGCAGCGCCTTTATTGCCACGCTCTTCTTTTTCAATCTGAATAACCAGTTCCTGGCCAACAGAAAGCACATCCTGCACATTAATGCGGCCATTATTTTCGCCGTCATCTTTAGTTTGTCTGAAATACGTTTTACTGATTTCTTTTAGTGGCAGAAAGCCTTGGCGTTCAGAACCGTATTCAACAAAAACAGCCTCAAGGCTGGGTTCTACACGAGTGATTTTACCTTTATAAATATTGCCTTTCTTTTGCTCTCTGGAAGGGGTGTCGATATCCAGATCGAACAAGCGCTGGCCATCGACCATCGCGACACGCAACTCTTCCTCGTGTGTTGCGTTAATTAAAATTCGTTTCATTCATAAACCTCAGTTAGAGGTTCACGCGTCGGTACAGCCAGTAAGCCGGGCGGCATCAGCCTGCCCAGATCCAGAACGGCGTTTTATCAGCAATATAATCAACTAGTCGGGCACTGCCAGCATCGAATCATCAGATTGCTGGTCATTAATACAATGTCATCACATTGTGGCTGCAATAGGGTTCTGCAACGCTACATAACGGCTTGCGACTCTCTTTAGCCACAAACCGTTTGATTATTTACTTCGTCGCCCTGTCTCGTACATTTTTTGCTATTTGTTTTGCTGTAGCCAGACGTGGGAACCATCTTATTCTTAAAAACAAGCTCCTTATGCGGAGCCCTGCATCACTGAACCCCTGTTCAGCGTATTCAAATTCGTTTCGTGTCCTCAGCCGCATCAACCCCATTCCTAGGGGGCGCGACGTTTGCTTAGGCCTGTTCATCAGAAAGTCGGTATACTGACCTCATTTTACGTACAGACCAACGGCGAAATATATCAGTCTGCAACCACATCAGCAAGAAATAACCTAACATTATTCTATGGCGAATTCTCCACAAGCATCACCGGCAGTTCAATTTATCGATATCAGGGCCGATCAGGCAGGTCAACGTATTGATAATTTTTTGATTACATTGGAAAAAGGCGTTCCCAAAAGCCGGATTTATCGTGCATTGCGCAAAGGTGAAGTTAGGGTCAACAAAGGTCGCATTAAACAGACCTACCGGCTACAGGCCGGTGATCAAGTGCGAATCCCTCCGCTTCGGGTCAGTGAAAAAGTAATTATCACTGAATTATCAGAGTCGCTGACCGATGCACTTGAACAGTCTATTCTACTGGAAGACGATGCACTGTTGGTCATCAATAAACCTTCGGGTCTGGCAGTACACGCTGGCAGCCAGATCCAGATAGGCGTTATAGAGGCTATGCGCATTATCCGTCCGCAAAATAGTTTTGTGGAACTGGTGCATCGACTGGATCGCGATACCTCGGGTTGTCTGGTGATAGCCAAAAGTCGTGAGGCCCTGCTCAATCTGCAGGAGCAGATGAAAACTTCTGAAACGGATAAACGCTACCTTACGTTGACCATGGGCCGTTGGCCGGCTCAGGAAAATATCGTTGACCTGGCTTTACAGAAAAACACGCTGAGTTCAGGTGAACGCATGGTGGCGCCGGATATTAACGGTAAAAAATCCAAGACACTATTTGAGGTAAAACAGGATTTTGCCGGATGTCAGCTGGTTGCTGCCAAACTTTATACCGGTAGAACACACCAGATTCGGGTCCATAGTGCCAGCCAATCACATCCGGTTGCCGGTGATGAAAAATATGGTAACCGCGAATTTAATAAACGTCTTAAACAAATCGGCTTAAAACGCATGTTTTTGCATGCCTGGCAACTGTCTATCAAGCATCCAATCACTCATGAACCGGTGACTTTTCATGCCGAATTACCTGACACATTAAAAGCTGTATTAAAGCAACTGGAAGGCCGGTCATGAGTCAATATCAAATGATCGTTTTCGACTGGGATGGCACCCTGATGGATTCCACCGGCCATATCGTATTCTGCATGCGGGAGGCTATTCACAAGTTGCAATTGTCCCCATTAACCGATAACGCCATCAGCCAGATTATTGGTTTGGGATTACCCGAAGCCGTCCGCACACTCTATCCGAACAGCACCGATGCCGATATTCAGCGACTAGCCATGGCGTATCGGGAAATCTGGCTGAACCATCCGCATGAATTGCCAATGTTTGATAATGCCGTTGAGTTATTGCATAAACTGGCTGATCAGAATATTTTCCTTGGTGTCGCGACAGGTAAAGGTCGTCGGGGTCTGGACAAAGTTCTTGCTGCTACCGGTTTGGCTGATTTATTTACCGCTACCCGCTGTGCTGATGAGTGCCATTCCAAACCGCATCCGCAAATGCTTGAAGAGTTGATAAGCTTCTGTGGTGTTGAAGCAGACTCCACGATGATGATTGGCGATACAGAATTTGATCTGCTTATGGCACATAATGCCGGGGCGAAAAGTGTTGCTGTAACACACGGCGCGCATGCTTTGGATCGTTTACAAGCCTGTAAGCCATTTCATATTGTGGATGACTTATTTGCATTGGATGAATGGTTGCATGGCAACAACCAACGGTTTTGATTATGATGTGACCCACTAACTTTAATTGTTCAGGATGAAACACAATGGCAACTTTTGGCGACTTCCCACCGGAACACAAACAAGATTCACAGAGTGCTGCAGCACAAAATGACCAATGGGAACGTAAAATCTTACAAGACCTCGCTTTTGCTGCCATAAAAGAGCAACGCGCCTCACGCCGCTGGGGATATGTATTCAAATTCCTGATACTGCTTTATCTTGTTGCAATATTTCTAATGACGAGACCGTTTGGTGGAAGCAACCTACCCTCCGGCCCCCACACCGCATTGGTTGAAGTAAACGGCGTGATCGCGCCAGAGACAGAAGCCAGTGCAGATCGTGTTGTAACGGGTATTCGTGATGCATTTGAGAGTCCACAGGCCAAAGGTTTGATTATTCGCATGAACACGCCAGGCGGCAGTCCGGTTCAATCCGGCGTCATCAATGATGAAATTACCCGTTTACGTACGACACGTCCCGACTTTCCGGTTTATGCCGTGATTCAGGATGTCTGTGCATCAGGCGGGTATTATATTGCGGTGGCGGCTGATGAAATTTACGCTGATAAAGCCAGTATTGTCGGTTCTATCGGGGTTCGCATGGATAGTTTTGGCTTTACCGAAGCGATGGATAAACTGGGTGTTGAGAGGCGCTCATTAACCGCGGGCGACAATAAAGCCTTCCTGGATCCGTTTATGCCCCTTAAAGAACAGGATGTTGAGCACGCCCC
>NZ_DCSO01000085.1:11925-14589 GCF_002325665.1 Methylophaga sp. UBA1464 | reverse complement strand
CGGCGAACAGGCGCTTGAACTCGGCCTGATTGATGGACTGGCTAATAGCAGTACGGTGGCCAGAGATATCGTTGGCGCCGAAGAAATTGTTGATTACACACCTCGCCCGAGTTATCTGGATCGTTTTGCTGGTAGTCTGGGCGTGAAAATCAGTGAAACATTAATCAGTAGTCAATATTGGAATCTTCGCTAATGGATACCGGACATCATGATGAATTAGTGGCTAAAGCGCTGGCTGATCGCGAGGAATTATTCCGCTACGCCGATCTGAAACATCCACTGATTGCTTTGTTATTTAATGAAGCATCGCTGGACAAGTTAACCCCTGATGAATCGAGTGAATCATCATGGCTCTGACACCTCAATCACTGGTTAATAAGTCACTTGAGCTGGTCTCACCGCCCAGCACCTATGCCCGGCTGGATGAACTGATTCATGATCCCAATAGTGCTATTGATGACATCAGTAAAGTTATCAATACGGATCCGGCATTAACGACACGGCTACTGAAAATCGTCAACAGTCCGTTTTATGGTTTTCCGTCACAAATCAACACGATTTCACGCGCCATTACCGTTATTGGCACCCGTGAATTGACCAATCTGGTTCTGGCGACTTCGGTGGTCAATGCATTCAGCGGTATTCCCAAAACACTGATGGAAATGAACATCTTCTGGCGCCATAGTCTGGCCTGTGCAATTTGTGCCAAATTATTAGCTGAAGCGGCTGGACACAAACAAAGTGAACAGTATCTGATTGCCGGACTGCTGCATAACATCGGTAGCCTGGTTTTATATCAATCCGTGCCGGAATTGTCAGCTGAATCCATCAAAAGTGCCCGCTTTGGTCATGAGGTCTTGCATCTGGCAGAGCAACGGGTGATTGGTTTCGATCATACCGAAGCAGGAGAAGCGTTAATTCAGGCATGGCGTTTGCCTGAGTCCCTTGGTTTTGTTGCCAGACATCACCATAATCCACTGGCTTCGGGCTATGCGGCTGAAGTCTGCATCGTGCATGTTGCCGATGTTATGGTCAGTGCCGTTCCATTTGGCCATAGCGGTGATCAACATGTACCGCCGCTGGATCCTGTGGCCTGGGATAGACTGGAGTTACAGCCGGAAGTTATTCCCCCCATACTCCGCAAAGTTGCCATTCAATTGGAACATCTGGCAGCAAACTTATTATAAAACTCACTTATACGAACAGAAAACAAACAAGCAAGAGGCAAACATGAGAACAGTATTACTTGGCGCGCCGGGTTCCGGTAAAGGTACCCAGGGTGTTTTTCTATCGAAAAAATTCAATATCCCGCAAATATCTACTGGTGATCTGCTGCGTGCCGCAGTCACCGCAGGTTCTGAATTAGGTAAACAGGCTAAATCTGCGATGGATGCCGGTGCGCTGGTTTCAGATGAAATCGTGATTGGGCTCATTCGTGAACGACTGACCCATGATGATGCCAGAAATGGTTATATTCTCGATGGCTTCCCACGTAATATTGCTCAGGCCGAAGCGTTAGATAAAATGCTTGGCGATCTGGGCCAGCCGCTGCAGGGTGTTGTGTTGCTTGATGTGCCATTCACAGAGCTGATGCAGCGATTAACAGGCCGTCGTACCTGTAAAGATTGTGGTGCCATTTTTAACGTGCATTTATCACCACCGGCTAAGGAAGGTGTCTGTGATAACTGTGGTGGTGAGTTATTTCAGCGCCAGGATGACAACGAAGCCACTATCGAAAATCGTCTGAAAGTCTATGAAGAGCAAACCGCACCGTTAGTGGGTTTTTATCAGCAACAGAATAAACTGCATACGATTAAAGGCACCGGGGATATCGATGCGATTACCGATGCAGTTGGCGCCATTTTCGACGACATCTGATTTGTATTAGCACGATGGCAGTTATTCTGGCCACCGGCATTGCCACGCTGGATATTATCAACGAAGTTGCCAGTTATCCGGCTGAAGATGCTGAAGTTCGGGCATTGTCACAACGCATGAGCCGGGGTGGTAATGCCAGCAACACCCTTTGTGTGTTGAGTCAGCTGGGCCATAAGAATTATTTGGCGGCAACATTAATTGATGAAGCTGACGGGCACATTATCGAAGCCGATCTCAATCGCTATCAGATTAATACACAGTTTTGCCCTCGTCTTAATCAAGGCAAAATGCCCACATCTTATATTACGCTGAATCGACAGAACGGTAGCCGAACCATAGTGCATCATCGTGATTGTCCTGAGCTAACTTTTGCCACATTTGAGAAAATCGATTTAAGCTTGTTTGACTGGTTGCACTTTGAAGGTCGTAACGTTACAGAGTTAGCAAAAATGCTCGAACATTGCCGACAAAACTCACCAAATGTGCCGATATCCCTGGAAATTGAAAAACCTCGTGACGGTATTGAAAGTTTATCCGGGATGGCTGACTGGCTGTTTTTCTCCAGAGCATACGCTGAAGCAAAAGGTTATCGTCTCGCTGAGGATTTGTTTGATGATCTTTGTCATGCACATTCGGCAACCTGCACCTGGGGTGCAGAGGGAGCGTATGGCTGGCACAATGCACAGATGATTTTTTGCCCCGCGACCAAAATTCCTAAGGCAGTCGACAGTCTGGGAGCTGGTGACACCTTTAATGCCGGCATGATCCATAGTCTGTTGGCAAAAA
>NZ_DCSO01000085.1:10727-11829 GCF_002325665.1 Methylophaga sp. UBA1464 | reverse complement strand
CTTAATGACAGTCTGCAATTTGCCAGTCAGTTGGCCGCCAACAAATGCCAACAATATGGTTTTGAAAATCTTGTTAAATCGTTATGAAAAAATTTGTATGTCATATCAAAGACCTGAAAGACCATCATAGTTATGGTTATCAGATCGCACTGGAAGACGGAGAGCTGGATATCCTGGTAATACGCCAGGGTAAAGATGTCCGGGCTTATCTCAATCATTGTCCGCATCTGGGAATCCCATTGAACTGGCAACCGGATAAATTTTTATCAGTGGAAGAAACACATATCCAATGTTCTACTCACGGGGCATTATTTACGCTGGAAGAAGGGTATTGTATTTCTGGCCCATGCCGCGGACAGAGTCTGACAGCCCTGCAGACAGAAGTAGATGAGTTAAATAACTTATATCTGGTCTCACAATAATAAAATTCTGACCGCTTCCCGCAACTGCCCAAGCAGTTCCTGTTTACCTTTCAGGTTTAATTGCCTGCAGACGACAGGTATTGGTTGCTGCTGCAGTACAAAAACCAAACAAATTGATTGCAAAATTGTCGGCATAGATAAAAATCTCTGCTGCTTGACACAATTTACAACAAACTTGCGGATGGCTATCTGGCAGGCATCATAATGACGCTTTTGGAAAGCAAATGCCGTTATCTCCTCTTCGTCCACCACTGTTAATGGAAGTTCGGATTGCGGCAGCATCTGCGTTAATAATGGAATTAAGCCTGCTTCCAGGTGAGAAAGTTGGCTGAGCAATAAATCCGGCCATTGCTCAATCAGCCGTTGCTGGGTCTGCTCAATCAACATTTTCCCGGCAGGGCTGATTGGTTTTGCCAGAATTACGGTATGTCGACCACTGATATGATCGCTATGGGCTCCCACACGCAGCAGACCATAATCGCTGTTTTGCCAAAATCGCACTAAAGATTCACTGGCTGCAAAACTGCAACCCACAATATCGGTGTTTTCAGGTAAATGACTGATCACGGTATTTAATAAATAGTGTCCGATCCCTCGATTTTGGAGTGCTGGATGCACTGCAATACGTACTATCCTTTGATAATGATATTCTCCGGCGATACTAATCCCGGAATGCGCCA
>NZ_DCSO01000085.1:2993-10640 GCF_002325665.1 Methylophaga sp. UBA1464 | reverse complement strand
AATGCGCCAGCAGCGTTTGTGGCAACAGGTGCCCGTTCAGCCGACGCTCTCCGGCAAATACCGCCGCCGCCAACCTTGGGTTAATAGGACCTTCGGCAACCAACCAGACAGTAGCAACCAGTTGCTGTTGATTAAACACACCCAACAACCACATATCATCACGATCCAATAGCATTTGCAGATCGGATGGTCGGGTTCGATAATGTGCCGTGACCATCAAACCAAAGCACTGTCTTAATAGGGCTTCGTCCTGTAATAACGCATCGGCACTCAGCTTTTTCACCTGCAGCTGATTTATCTGGAGATCAACAATTAATTCTTTGGCAACCGGCTCAGCATCCAGTAAACATAATTCAAAACTGAACTGTTCCAATGCATCCCCCGGATTCCAGCGTACCGGTTGGGTTAATTCAATCTGTCGCCAGTCGGGCGTATGCAGATCGAGGATTTGTTGAAACTGCAGTTTAAAGCCGCGCCCACTGCCTTCATATCCATGTAAAGTCGTCGCAAAAATGATGCGTGAATAACGCTGTAACATCTGTTTAAGCATCGGCAAGGTCAATGCGGCGGCCTCGTCCACCAGCAGCACATCTGCTTCCAGCTCATTTTCAAGTAACGCATCAGGTGCGACAAACTGAATTTCACAGCCATTCCAGAATAATTGTCCGTGCCCTAATTGGGCATCGATTAATTCACTGCTGGCATGTTTAAACAAGGTATCGACACTCGCATAACCGGGTGCGGTCACGATGATTTTCTGTTTACCCTGGCGTATTAATTCCGCCGCCGCCACACCGAGCAAAGCGGTTTTCCCGCGTCCTCTGTCGGAAGTAATTAATAAGGGACGCCGACGATGCCCAAATGCCGTTTTATGCACCAGACTTAATGCATTTTGTTGATCCGCTGTCAGCTTAAATTTTGTTTCTGTCGATTTTTCGGGGCGAAAATCCGATGGCAAAAGCTGGCCGGGAAGCCACTGATGAAAATCGGCAAACTCCACAAGATAACGATCTACAATCTGCTCAAAACGTTGATACCAGTTGGAGGCCAAATTTTTTTCTGGCAACAGAATGAGCAGGATACCGCCAGCACGGATGGTACCAACAATAGCGGCAAAACTGTCTGCATTAAACTCCTGCAGTGCATCAAAAACCACCACATCAAATTCACGGCCGAGAAATTGACGGGCCTGTTTTTGCAGATATTTATCGGCAGATACTTGTGAGGAATCCGTGAGCCAGATATGTGTTGCTGCCCCCCATACAGCCAGCAAGGCTTCTGCCGTCTGATGGCATAGTTCCCACTCCCCCTTTACCAGTAAACATCGTCTTGGCGGCCTGTTCAATTTCATGAGTGCGGGGCTGAATTAATAATGAGGTGGCGGTGGCTCATCCGCTTGTTGCACTAATTGATCGGCTTGCAACGCTTCCACCTGACCAAGCAGTTTTTCCAGGCGACGTTCCAATCGATCAATTTGTTGTTGCTGATCAGTAACCACCTGGTTCAGCTGTTCGATAACCCCATCCTGAAACGCCATACGGGTTTGTAAATCTACGATGTCTTCATTCATAGCAAACTCTCCCCTTTCTTATAGATAGTCGACTACAAAGTTCATAGAACAATAGTGGATTTCCGACATCAGTCATCCCCATCATAGGATAACGCCGGTGCTAACCAGCGCTCGGCATAATCCAGTGTCCAGTTTTTACGCTTCGCATAATCCTTGACCTGATCTTCGCTGATTTTGCCTAATCCGAAATAACGTGATTCGGGGTGGGCAAAATAAAAGCCGCTGACTGCTGCTGTAGGTAACATGGCAAAACTTTCGGTCAGCGTCATGCCGATACGTTTTTCCACATCCAGTAAATCCCACAACAGACCTTTTTCAGTATGATCCGGGCAGGCGGGGTAACCAGGGGCCGGACGTATACCCTGATACTTCTCATCAATCAGATCTTCATTGTCCAGTTGTTCATCTTTCTTGTAGCCCCAGAATTCCTTGCGAACCCGCTCATGCATTCGCTCGGCAAAGGCTTCAGCCAGACGATCGGCCAGCGCTTTCAACATGATGCTGTGATAGTCATCATGATCTTCTTCAAAACGTTCAATATGTTCGTCAATGCCAATACCAGCGGTGACAGCAAACGCACCGATATAATCCTCAACGCCACTATCTTTTGGTGCGAGGAAATCTGCCAATGCGGCATTAGGTCGACCTGGTGGTTTTTCAGCTTGCTGGCGCAAAGAGTGCAATTTCATCAATACTCGCTGACGGCTGTCATCTGTATAGATTTCAATATCGTCATCGCCGACACTATTGGCAGGAAACAGACCAATTACGGCGCGTGCTTTCAGCCACTTTTCATCAACAATCTGTTTGAGCATTTTTTTCGCATCTTCAAACAAATGCGTAGCATGTTCACCGACAATTTCATCGGTCAGAATACGGGGGTATCTGCCAGCCAATTCCCATGACTGGAAAAACGGTGTCCAGTCGATGCGCTCCACCAGCTCCTGCAAGGGATAATCATCAAATACCTGAATACCGGTTTGAGAAGGTTTGACCGCTTGATACGCTGGCCAGTCAATTTTGGTTTTATTGGCGCGGGCCTGTTTCAAAGTCAATAAACGCCGCGTGGATTTACGACCTTTATGCTGATCCCGTTTGGCCTGATAATCCGTTTTGATTTTGCCGACAAAGTCATCCCGGGTGATTTTACTGACCAGATTCTGTGCCACGCCAACCGCACGTGATGCATCTTTTACATAGATCACCGGACCATGATAATTCGGATCAATCTTGACGGCAGTATGGATTAGCGAAGTGGTGGCACCGCCAATCATTAGCGGGATTTCAAAACCGAGCCGCTCCATTTCCTTTGCCATGTGGGCCATTTCTTCCAGTGAAGGCGTAATTAAACCTGACAGGCCGATAATATCGACATTTTCCTTACGTGCGGTTTCCAGAATCGTGGCAGCAGGAACCATTACGCCCAGATCAATGATCTCGAAGTTATTGCACTGCAACACCACGCCGACAATATTCTTACCGATATCGTGAACATCGCCTTTCACCGTCGCCATTAAAATCTTGCCATTGCTGCTGCTGACGGTACTGTCGTCTTTTTCCAGTTCGATGAAGGGCATCAGATAGGCAACAGCTTTTTTCATTACCCGGGCGGATTTGACGACTTGAGGCAAAAACATTTTGCCCTCGCCGAACAAGTCCCCGACCACATTCATGCCGTCCATCAACGGGCCTTCAATGACCTCTAACGGTTTAGCATATTCCTGCCGAGCCAGCTCGGTATCTTCTTCGACAAAGTCCGCGATCCCCTTAACCAACGCATATTCCAGCCGTTTAACCACTGGCAGACTGCGCCACTCGAGATCTTCTTTTTTCTCGACACTGCCGTCGCCTTTATATTTATCGGCGATCTCCAATAAACGATCAGTGGCATCATTACGACGGTTTAAAATGACGTCTTCCACCCGCTCACGTAATTCTTCTGGCAAATCATCATAAATCGCCAGCTGACCGGCATTGACGATACCCATATCCATACCGGCTTTAATGGTGTGATACAAAAACACCGCATGAATCGCTTCACGCACCGGATTGTTACCACGAAACGAAAACGACACATTGGAAACGCCGCCGCTGATCATCGCATGGGGCAGGCTTTGTTTGATATCACGGGTGGCTTCAATGAAATCGACGGCATAATTGTTATGCTCATCAATACCGGTAGCCACGGCAAAAATATTCGGATCAAAGATGATATCTTCGGCTGGAAAATGCACTTTTTCGGTGAGGATTTCATAACTGCGGGTACAGATTTCCCGTTTACGTTCGCGGGTGTCGGCCTGACCATCTTCATCAAACGCCATAACAATAACTGCTGCGCCATAACGGCGTACCAGCTTGGCCTGTTCGATGAATTTTTCCTCACCTTCCTTGAGACTGATCGAGTTGACGATGCCTTTGCCCTGAATACATTTGAGGCCGGCTTCAATGATTTCCCATTTGGAAGAGTCAATCATGATCGGCACCCGGCTGATATCAGGTTCGGCTGCGACCAGATTGAGGAAGGTTACCATCGCATCCTGCGAGTCCAGCATGCCTTCATCCATATTGATATCGATAATCTGCGCACCGTTTTCCACCTGCTGACGGGCAACTTCCAGCGCGGTATCGTAATCACCTTCCTTGATCAGTTTGGCAAACCTCAGCGACCCTGTCACATTGGTGCGTTCACCAATATTCACAAACAGACTTTCCGGAGTAATGGTTAACGGCTCCAGACCACTCAGACGGCAGTAATGCTTGTTTTCAACTCGCTGACGAGGTTTAACGCCCTCGACGGCTTCGGCAATGGCTTTGATATGTGCCGGTGTGGTGCCACAGCACCCACCAATGATGTTTAAAAACCCGGATTCTGCCCATTCCCTGATATGAATTGCCATGGCTTCAGGTGATTCATCATATTCACCAAATTCATTTGGCAGGCCGGCATTAGGATGCGCGCTGACATAACTGGTGGAAATATTGGACAACTCTTCAACGTACTGGCGTAATTGTTCCGCACCTAACGCACAGTTCAAACCGATCGATAACGGCTGTACATGTGACAACGAATTCCAGAAGGCTTCGGCTGTTTGCCCGGAAAGTGTACGGCCACTGGCATCGGTAATAGTGCCAGAAATCATCACCGGCAAATGCACATCATGCTGTTCAAAATACTGTTCGATAGCAAATACGGCAGCCTTGGCATTCAAGGTATCAAATACCGTTTCCACCAGCAGCAGATCACTGCCCCCGTCGACCAGACCACGTATGGCTTCCAGATAGGCTTCGACCAGCTGATCAAAATTGACGTTACGAAAACCGGGATTATTTACATCCGGGGAAATACTGGCAGTTCTATTGGTAGGGCCTAAAACACCCGTGACAAAACGCGGTTTATCGGGGTTGCTGGCCGTAAATTCATCGGCCACTTCACGGGCCAGCTGGGCAGAGACTTTATTCAGTTCATAAACCAGATCTTCCATCTGGTAATCCGCCATCGCAATCGAGGTACCATTAAAGGTGTTGGTTTCGACAATATCGGCACCGGCTTCAAAATAAGCCCGATGAATATCGCGAATGATTTGCGGCTGGGTCAATGACAGTAAATCGTTGTTGCCTTTCACATCACAGGGATGATTGGCAAAGCGTTCTCCGCGGAAATCTGCCTCGCTCAATTTGTAACTTTGCAGCATGGTACCCATGCCACCATCCAGAACCAGGATCTTGTGTTCAAGCAGACTGCGAATTTGATGAGAAGCTGTGGTCAAAACGGTTTTCCTGTCAGGCTGTTAAAGGATCTGTTTATCTTTCCACCCCCGCAGCATTGAATTAAAATTAAGCTTCCAGCAGTGGTGGCAATAAAAGACAAGCGGACTCTGGTTAAAAAAACACCTGATTATAACAGAACATGCCGGCCCTTCTGCCATGTTCAGCTTTTCTGCTGAACATGGCAGAAGAGTCATAAAAATGACTCTGCTGCTATCAGAAAATGAAAACTAAATATTAGGGGTCTGGTGCACTGTTTTATTCCTTACTCATCATTTTATGCAAACTATCCAATAGCTGAGAAGGGACAGGGAAAACAATCGTTGAACTCTTATCTCCGGCAATTTCGGTCAAGGTCTGCAAGTAGCGCAGCTGGATTGCCGTAGGCTGTCGAGCCAGTTGTTCGGCTGCTTCTACCAACTTGCCTGAAGCCTGAAATTCCCCGTCGGCATGGATAACCTTGGCTCGACGTTCACGTTCCGCCTCGGCTTGCTTGGCAATCGCCCGAATCATGCTCTCATCGATATCCACATGCTTGATTTCAACATTGGAGACCTTGATACCCCACTGATCGCTCTGCCGATCGAGAATATGCTGTATATCATCGTTCAGGCGATCCCTTTCCGCCAGCAACTCATCCAGTTCATGCTGCCCCAATACGGAACGTAATGTTGTCTGGGCCAGCTGACCGGTAGCATCCATATAGTTTTCCACATTAATAATGGCTTTCTGCGGATCAACCACCCGGAAATACAATACGGCATTCACATTGACAGAAACATTGTCACGGGTAATCAGATCCTGTGATGGCACATCCAGCACCAGCGTTCGCAAATCCACTTTGACCATCTGCTGAATAAACGGAATGACAACAATCAACCCGGGGCCTTTCACCTTGTAAAAACGCCCCAGCAAAAAGATAACACCACGCTCATATTCCCGCAGCACCCTGAAAGTACTGAGGATCAGCGCAACAATGATGAATACAATTACAAGAATAAACGTTTGCATGCTCATTACTCCTTAATGGCTTCTACGTGTAGGACAAGTCCATCACGTGCAACTATCCGCAATACCTCGCCCCTGGTCACCGGTTCCTGACTGAAAGCTTGCCACTGCTCGCCCATCGCATAAACTTTTCCATGGCCGGTAAAATCTTCCCGCGCCTCTGCCTGCGCGCCGATGATAGCCTCTTGTCCACTGACCACCATTGTTTTTCGGGCACGCAAAGCAGCACCGATAACAAAAACAAAAATGGCAAACGACATCACAGCCAGCGCAGCGATTAACGGCATGGAAATCTGATATGCCGGTAACTCACTATCCATCAACATAATCGAGCCATAAACAAAGGCCAGTAATCCTCCGATCCCCAAAATCCCGAATGACGGACTGAATGCCTCCCCCATCATCAAACCAATACCCACAATCAATAAGGCCAGCCCGGCATAATTAATCGGCAACATATGCAGAGCAAACGCTGCCAGCAACAGGCAAATGATTCCGACAACACCGGCAACGCCCATACCCGGGTTGTAAAACTCCAGAATCAATCCGTAAATACCTATCATCAGCAATATGTAGGCGACATTAGGATTGGTAATCAGATTTAATAATTCATAGCGCCATCCCGCTTCGATTTCTGTCAATTCGATATTGTCCAGCTGCAGGGTCACATTGCCACTTTCCAGTATCACCTCTCTGCCATTCAAGCTCTGTCAAAGCTGTTGCAGATCTTTTTCCACTATATCGATTACCCCATTTTCAAGAGCATCTGTGGCACTGAGGTTGGCAGCTTCACGTACGGTTTCTTCGGCCCAATCCGCATTACGGCCACGAAGTTCCGCCAAACCACGGATATAGGCCACCGCATCATTCAGCATTTTCTTATCCATGGCATCGGGGGTGTTTTCTTTAGGCTTATCTTTGTCAAAATCAGGAGTGATACCGCCTGGCTGCATTTTTACCGGAGTGGAAGACCCGACATTGGTTGCTGGAGCCATCGCGGCAATATGGCTGGCATAGAGAATATACGTGCCTGCACTTGCAGCTCTTGAACCGGAAGGAGAAACATAGGTGGCAACGGGGATTCTGGCAGACAGAATGGCTTTGATGATGTCGCGCATGGAAGGATCCAAACCGCCCGGTGTATCCAATTGTAAAACCAGCAACCGGACATTTTCTTTTTCAGCCTTACGCAGCGTACTGATAAAAAAATCAGCTGTTGCAGGACTGATTGCGCTCTGAATGGTCATGGTCCAGACTTTATCTGCGGCATAGGCAGGTTTCTGCACAAACAACAGACAACAAAA
>NZ_DCSO01000085.1:1443-2929 GCF_002325665.1 Methylophaga sp. UBA1464 | reverse complement strand
AGGTGCTTATGTAACGCTTGGTCACGACACTTTTCATAGCGTTTGCCTGGCTGGTATCCGAGATTTCATGGTGGAGCAAAGTGAATACGCGTGTCAACATAAATCCTTATTTAAACAACAGATTACGGTTTTAAGGATTAGGATTTATTATGCACACACAGTGTATGTTGACCACTCAATCACATACCGAAAAACAGATACTATTCCTCGCTGCTTTCAAACGGAGTTTTCATGCATGCGATAACTGGTATATCCACCGCGAGAGAGCTTCCAGCTGTCTGCTGTCTTCTTCAAGTGCTTGATTAAACTCATCCGCCAAATCTTTTAACCCCATATTAGTGAACAGTTCATGCAAGGTATGCCACTCGGAATTATCATTTGTGGCGAATATCAATACGGACTCAAGGCACTGTAAAACAGTGGTGTTTTTTTTGGTGAATACCTTGGGGATCTGTAAGCTTGCCAGTAAAGTGGAATCCGTATCCGGAATCCATTCATCAGGATCAAAGCCTAAGGTTTCAATAGCGGTCTTAAGCAAGAGACTGTGTTCAACCTCCTCATCACGGAATTGTCGTAGCTGATCGAGAGAAATAACGGTTTTTATTTCTTTTCGGTTTGCCAGACATTTAATAATCAGTGCTTCATACAACCTGACACTGGCGCGTTCAAACGCCAGTCGCTGGCCTAATTTATGTAACAGTAACTCTGTATTATGCTGATGGACTTTTTTTATATCGCCAGCAGTTCCATCAGGAACAGATTTACTCAGCTTCTGAAGGTCCATTTCATCTATAAATTCAGGATGAAGTCCAATTTTTGCTTTGTTGCTTTCCAAAGTGTTGCTGGTCGAGGCTAAAGCATCATCCGTGACTGTTTTTGAAAACCGGGAATGTTGATCCGGATTAAGGTGACTATCTGATTTTCTGGCATGTGGCATGGCAGCGTCCTTTTATCTTGTGAGCTTGAAACTTGGTTAATTAAATCAGTGTGATAAAAAATTGTGTTCAACACCGAAAGCTCATCCAAATCAAGCCGTAAATTTTCTTTGTTAATCGTTTCACATTGATGTCAGTGATAAGGCATCAATGTGTTTGAAAAATTTCTACCTGGATAGGCAGCCAGATAAGCACCCTCCGCAACAACTGATGCATAAGCAGACGAGACTTGCGCACTGGGTAAAACTTGATTAGACATGTGTAAATTAATCCGGGCAGAAGCTCCTGCTGGATCACGCTTCATAACGGTTTTGGCAGGTGGGGTAGCCGGCAATAGGTGAGTGGATGGAGGATTATTCTGGATTGGTGAACGCCCCGGATTCAGCGCACTAACAACCTGATTACTCTGATGCTGGTCATTTGTGGGAAGATGGGGCTGTGGTTGCTCCACTTGTTCTGCTACCACCAATGGTGTGGCAAAAAAAGCCATCGAAACAGTTGCTGAAAGAAATAACTTTCTAGACATTTCTTTAATCCTTAAATATAAGGTA
>NZ_DCSO01000085.1:0-1412 GCF_002325665.1 Methylophaga sp. UBA1464 | reverse complement strand
GGTAGCTGTCAAAAAGACCGCTTTTTATAACCAATTGTTTCCAGCCAAACCCGGTTAATTTAATTCTTTATTCAATCAAGCTGTTCAATGGCCGATTCGATCCAAACCCGATGATGGCGCACATCGCCCAAAGCCTGTTTCAGCATGAGCTGGATATAGCCCGGGTATATCTCTTCATTGGCATTTTCGTATAGCTTGTTCGTCAGGTTTTCGTTTAGCAACATGGCTTGCAGTATAGATTTGTCCCCACCAATTGCAGCGATTACCACTGGTCCTTTGGTCAAAAATTGTTTGTAATCAGCACCGTCAGGTGGGGCGCCACCTTCCTGTATAATGGCGTCACAAAATTGTATTAAATGTCGCTCGTGCTCCCCCAGAAATTCTGTCATTTTTGCCCGGTAATCCAGATTGTCCAATCGTTCAATGGCCGCTTCGTAAGTTTCGATGGCATTGAATTCCAATGACACCAAATCACCAATCTTACTGATAACTTGTTCAGAATCCATGACATCACTCTCATCAATTACTTCCATCGTATGTTCATCACTTTTAAAGTTGGCAATTAATTTGTTACGCATTTGTTCAGTTGCCCATAATCATTCAGCTAGCCATTTTCCAGTATGTTTCTGAACTGGCTTGTGCACATGATGATGCTGTTTACATTCACTGGCACTTGCCTCACATATGTCAGCGCAAAGCTGCCATATCATCTTGAGAAACTCACTTTCCACAAACCATGGCAAACTCTATGCCAGCAATCGGATTTGATAGTTCATGCAGGTGGTACAAGGTTTTTGTCGGTATGATTTTTAATAAAAGCAGGAATAACATTCACTTTGCTGTATAAAAAATTCCTATCGCCGGTAATTTTTACTCGGACAGAACATCTATATGCCGATGGCAATATTCACTGCATCCTGAATGATAGTTGGCCTTAAAGCGTTCGTGTTTGATCGGAATAGTTTTGCAGTGGTACATATTCTGGTATTGCTCAGTATTTGCTATTCATCCTGGAGGATTTAAGGCATGACGCAATCTATTGCTAATACTTTTAGTGATCCAAGAAGCCGTTATCCACGTCCCGAGTTCGAAACGCAGCAACAGTCAATTCCGGGACAAGAAAAAATCATGAAACCGACACCGAAGCCTTTTTTCACTTCTCCCGCGTCGTGTTAAAACATATTCCACCGGGTGGTTCGATCATCAATGCCACCTCTATTCAGGCATTTGAGCCAAGCAGCAATCTTGCCTCTTATGCAGCGACAAAAGCAGCGATTGCTAATTTCACACTATCACTGGCTTCTGAGGCCATTAACCAGGGCGTCAGAGTAAACGGCATGGCACCTGGCCCGATATGGACACCATTAATCACTAGGACTTGTTGCTCTCTCATAGCCGCCTCTGTTGTGACT
>NZ_DCSO01000057.1:2065-12417 GCF_002325665.1 Methylophaga sp. UBA1464 | reverse complement strand
TTAAGAAACGTTATGAATTTTTATCGACTTAAAATTTACACACCAAAAAAACGATAGAAATAACGTAGTTTTTCCTGAGCTTCTTCCAGCGAAATCTGTGTAAATCTCACTTCGGTATTGGCTTGCTGTTGCGCCAGTAAAAAAGCATCGAGCACAAACAAGGTACCCAGTTTGGGATAGCCGCCCATGGTCTGGCGATCTTTGAGCAGGATAATTGGCTGACCATCCGGGGGCAGCTGAATAGTGCCATAGGCAATGCCTTCGGAAATAATACCTTGTACATTGGGAATAATCGGTTCGCCTTCAAGCCGGATCCCCATGTTATTACTGTGCATCGAAATGCGATAGGTCCAGTGATAGAGCTTTTCCTGTTCTGCTATATCAAAGTGATCGGTTTGGTCGGTGGGAATCACACTGAGAATTAAAGGTTGTTGATAATCCGGGATAAATAACGGCGGAACATGGGTTTTTAATCTGGGTCGGTTTTGACTGCACGGTAAAAAGTCATCTGCTTTTAAGGGATTACCATCGCCATCAATGCCACCCATTTTTTCGCGCATCACCGTGGCAACAGACCCGAAGCATGGCTCAAACTGAAAACCATCCTGTATCGCCAGATAGCTGCGGATACCTGATTTGGCATGAGCAAAGCTGAGTATATCGCCGGTGCTTATTGGGTGTGTTTGCCAGTTTTCCAAAGGCTCGCCATTAATGCTGGCCTGCATATCAGCGCCGGTGATGGCGATATTGGTATTGGTTAATGCTTCAAGTTGCAAGCCACCAAAGCAAATTTCCAGCGCTGGGTGATTGGGCCGGTTATCCAATAAGCGATTGGCCCATAAAAACGCATGTTCATCAGCTGCACCGCCGGGGGAGAGGCCAATATGTTGATAGGCAAAGCTGCCCAAGTCCTGCACCAGCGTCAGGATGCCGGGTTTGAGGACTTTTAAACCCTGCTGCTTCATTCCAGCTGACCGCCTGCCAGCAGAAATTCAGCCTTACTGACCGGGATAAATTGCACTCGATCACCTGGTAACACAGGGCATAATTTTGGACTTTGCCGATCAAACATTTTCATGGTGGTACGCCCCAGAATGTTCCAACCGCCGGGTGTGTTAATGGGGTATACCGCTGTTTGTTGATCGGCAATCGCTACCGAACCAGCAACGACATTGGGGCGGGGCGTTTTCAGTCTTGGTGTAGCGAGTTGATTGGAGACATTGCCCATATAAGCAAATCCCGGTGCAAAACCGATGGCAAAAATTTGATAGATGGTGTCACTATGGCGTTGAATGACTTCATCAATGCTGATCTGATGAAAGTCGGCCACATGGTGCAAATCAGGTCCGACATCAGGGTGATACCAAACCGGAATTTCAATCAATTTGCCCATTTCAGCATGGTTGGTATTCAAGTTTGAAAGGTGTTGCTGAATTTTATCCTGGATGCCTGGAAAGTCATTTTTCCGTGGGTCGTAACAGAGCATTAACGTAGTATAGCTCGGTACAAGGCCCCGAATTTCTTCCTGTAATTCTTTATGCAGCCGTTTAGTCGCGGCGCGAATCACGGGCACCAGATCGGTGTTTATCTGTTCACCAAAGCGAATCAATACTGCGTCAGGGCCTGCCTGTTCAATCTGAAACATGATCAGCAGCGGTATAGTTTGTTGAACGTATTACGGATATGTCGAACGGCCTTAACGGATTCGGCATTATCGCCATGGACGCATAGCGTATCGGCATCGAGCTTCAATCGCTGACCATTGCGGCTGATGACGCTGCCTTCGGTGGCCAGTAATAACGCCTGTTCAAGGATTTGCTGCTCCGAACGAAACACAGCGCCTTCCTGATTTCGCGGACGTAACAGACCGTTATTTTCATAAGCCCGATCAGCAAAGGCTTCGAATAGTAATTTGATACCAAACTCGGCCGCAATGGATTCGGTTTTGCGATTATCAGTTGATGCCAGAACCATTAAGGGCAGATTGCTATCGTAGGACGCTATCGCCTCCAATACTGCTCGCAGAATATCGGCATCACGCATCATATCGTTGTAGAGCGCACCATGCGGTTTGACGTAACTTACATGGCTGTCATGTGCCCTGCAAATACCATCCAGTGCACCAATCTGATATTGCACCATCGAGATAATTTCCAGAGGTGTGCATTGCATACTGCGACGGCCAAAACCAATCAGATCCGGATAACTTGGATGGGCGCCAATCTGAGTTTGGGATTGTTTTGCTAACAGCACCGTCCGCGTCATGGTAAGCGGATCGGAAGCATGAAAACCACAGGCGATATTGGCCATGTCCACCAAGGGCATCACCTGTTCATCCATCCCCATTGACCACGGTCCAAGACTTTCGCCCATATCACAATTAAGCAGCAGTTTTTTGATTGGGGGCTGGCGTTGGTTCATGGCTTGGCATGTTCAGCAAATTAAACGGTAGGTAAAGGATACACGCTTATTTTAGTGACAGAAATTAAGTCTTGGTTAGAAATAACATTTAATAGGTGGTTTGCTTATTTAGCGAGGTAATTCCTGCGGCATGAACTTATAAAAAAACCGATTTGTCACAGGTTTATTCGCTTGGCGTCAGCATCATAAAAAACTGAACAAGTGTGATTAATATCAAGCCAAGCGTTTGCCAGGAGAGAGTAGCTAACGTCAAAACGATGGGCTGTTTTCTGTTCGAAAATAATTAATTGATAACAATCAAGGGCAGGTGCTTATGGTATCCAACGATCTAAATAATAGTTCGACGCCTAACTGGGCCAGTATTCTTGGCGTAGTGGCGATCATGCTAGGCGTCTTTCTGACGGCGATGCATGGTACAGAGTTAATGAAACAATCTGTTATGACCTCAAATATGCCGGTTTCGGGGGTAATGCCTGAAGCCGATTGTCCTTTAGGTGAGCTTGATGAAGAAGGTATCACGCTAGAGCAGTGTGAATTTCTTGTTGATTATGTTCAAGGTATTGCACAGTCTACCCCCGACTGGTTTCCCGACACGATGATGAAACTGGCTTTAGTCGGTACATTACTTGCGTTTGCCTCAGTCATCATTGGTGGGGCATTAGTGAATTACACCCCGTGGTCTACGACGGCCGCCATCGCAGTGTTTATCGGACTGGCGGCAGTTGATTTGCTGCAGTTTGCTGCTGTGGTGATGACAGGGCCTTTATTGCGGGATATGTACCTGTGGAGCATCCTGCTGTGGTTCCTTCTGCACTTAATGTTACTGGTCGGCGCTATTGCAGGTCGGCATACCGAAGCGGCACGCATCCAACGCGACGTTGCCTGATTCTCACAAATAATTAATTGGAAGATAATTATGCAAAGACAAGGTTTTAACAGAGCGGTCGTTGTCCTTCACTGGTTGCTGGCCGTTTCAATATTTTTTCTCTTTATTTCCAGCTGGTGGATGATGGGCCTGCCATTACCCTCTGAAGAGCTGCAGTTCCGGGCATTCCCGTTCCAATTGCACAAGAACATCGGCTTGACGCTGGTAGTACTGTTGATCGTAATGCTTTACATGCGATTTAAATATCCACCTGCACCACCGTCGGCACAGGATATGACACCGTGGATGCATAAGTCAGCGATACTGGCGCACATTGCCATTTACGGGCTTATCTTTTTTGTCTGTATCAGTGGTTATCTCTCTTCGGCACATACCAAGTGGGATACAACTGTTTGGTGGTTATTTACGCTGCCACGCATTGCTGAAGCCAACGAAGATATGAATGAGTTCTGGGGTGAATTACATACCTATTCAGCATGGATTCTGCTGGCATTGATTGCGGTGCATGTCAGCGGGGCGATTTACCATTCCTACCGGAATGACGGCATTATCAGACGCATGATGCGGTGGTAATAAGCACGACTCGTGAAACAGAAAGGGCCGCTAAGCGGCCCTTTTTTTATCGGACAAGCTCAATCGAAATTTTCAAGGTTGTTGCAAATGTTCAATCAACGCCTGATGAAATCGATCCGGATCCTGGATTTGGGGTGAATGGCCTAAATCCTCAAACGTGACTAAAGTGGCATCCGGAATTCTGTCTGCAACTTCCCGGCTGATTTTAGAATAGTTACCAAGTGCAGATCGCTTATCCTCCGGGGCCAGGTTTTTACCGACCGCCGTATTATCTTTTTCGCCAATCAGCAGCAGAGTGGGCACTGGCAGATTCCCGAATTCATAAAATACCGGCTGAGTCAGTACCATGTCGTAGGTCAGCGCTGAATTCCAAGCGACACTTTCCTGCCCCGGGCCTTGAAATAGTCCGGCCTGCATATTAACCCAGCGATCATATCCCGGTTCCCAGGTTCCGGCGTAATAAGTACTTTTCTGGTATTGGCGAATGCCGTCGGCATTGGTTGTTAATTCACCTTGATACCAGTCATCAATTTCACGGTAGGGCACACCTTTGGCCAGCCAGTCTTCCAGACCGATAGGATTGACCATAACCAATTGTTCAACCTTTTCAGGATTAAGTAATGCATGACGGGTTGCCAGCATGCCACCCATCGAATGG
Organism: Methylophaga sp. UBA1464; assembly: GCF_002325665.1. Classification (NCBI taxonomy): domain Bacteria; kingdom Pseudomonadati; phylum Pseudomonadota; class Gammaproteobacteria; order Thiotrichales; family Piscirickettsiaceae; genus Methylophaga; species Methylophaga sp. UBA1464. The sequence continues at coordinate 7,879 of NZ_DCSO01000057.1, read as the reverse complement.
CCCATGATGATGTAGTTGTCAATATCCAGTTGAGCAAGTAAGGCGCTGGTATTGGCAGAGAGTTGATGAAAACTGAACTGATAATGTTCGGGCTTGCTGGATTTACAAAAACCGATCTGATCCGGTGCGATAACACGGTAGCCATTGTCTGTCAGAAAGTGAATAGTCTCTTCCCAGGTGGCGGCGCAGAAGTTTTTACCATGCAGTAACACGACGGTACTTCCACTAGGTTTTTCAGGTTGAATATCCATGTAAGCCATTTCATGTTGCTGGCCCTGAGAGGCCAGTCGAAATATTTTTACCGGAAAAGGATAGTTAAACCCCTCCAGCTGGGGACCGTAGGTTTTCTGTTCAGCCAGAACAGGAAAGGCAACCACGAAAAACACTATGTAAATAAAACGGGACATTGCTGTTTTCTCCCAAAAATTCAATAGACCCTTGTGAGCCCGAGAGTTCGATGCAAATAGCAAAATGCCCGCGAGGCGGGCATTTTAAATGGAAGCTGACTGAGAACTTAGCGTTGTTGCAGTAACTGCACAACCTCACTGCCCATAGTACGGGCTGAGTTCGGGTTTTGGCCTGTTACCAGACGCTCATCAACACTGACTTTTTCCATAAATGGAATCCATGACTTGCTGACATTAGCTCCGCGTTGTTCCAGGCGGGTTTCCAGTAAAAATGGCATATCACTGTAGAGTCTGACGATGCGTTCTTCAATATTGGTAAAGGTGCTGACCTCACGATTGGCAACCAGGTACTCGCCATCCGACAAGGTGACATTCACCAACGCTGCCGGACCATGACAAACCGCTGCCACAACACCATTATTTTCATATATTTCTCTGGTCAGACGTTGAATATCGGCATTGTCCGGAAAGTCCCACATGGTGCCGTGCCCACCGGCAAACACAATCGCAGCATAGTCGTCTGATTTGATCTCTTCCAGTCGCAATGATGTTTCCATTTTGCCCCAGTCTTCGGGCGTTTCCATAAAGCGTTTGTTGTCATCATCCGATAATTTATAGCTACCGGGATCCATTGGCGGTAATCCCCCTTCAGGGCTGGCAATATCAATCTCAAAACCGGCCGCTTTTAATTCGTAATACGGGTGCGTGACTTCAGACAGGAAGTAACCGGTATCCTTTTTACTGGAGGCTTCATCTTCACCAATATAGCCATGGCTGGTGACGACGATAAGTACTTTATCGCTGGCCATGGCTGTCAGAGACAGCATACCTAACACGATAAACAGCAAGGGCTTAAAAAAACGATAGATGGTATTTGTCATGATATGTTCTCTCTCTGGTTGAGTATAAGCCGCTTTATCGTTGTTATTAAATGAAATCAGGTCGCGGCAAAACAGTTACTACTTATAACAAAATACGTTCATGGTTTAGTTATTGATTGCGGATATCAGCAGTCCGATGATCCAGCTGATGAATACAATCAGTAGAACCAGAATGCCCAGTAATAATCCAATAAACAAGATGTTTTGAATCAATGATTTGCGGTAAACCTGTTTGGGTTGTTGCTGATAATCGTCCAGTAAGACGACATTACGCTTGTTGGCTTTCCAGACAAAGTCAAATACATCACCAGCAACAGGAATAGCACCCAATACCGTGTCGATCACCATATTGATAATCATTCTGCCCAATATCATTCGTGGCACACCCAGTTGGTGAGCTTTGTAAATAATGACGCTGGATAACAGTCCACCAATAAAATCGCCGATACCCGGTATCAGACCAATAAAACCATCCAGACCGATTCTATAGCCACCGGGCAGGGGGATACTCTCATCCAGAAACCAACTTAAACGTTCGATAAAGCGACTTTTTGTTTTCATGACCCGCTATCCCTTTCCATTGGCATCACCTCATTCAAGCCTTGACGATAAAACTGATAACGCAATGGTGACTGAGGTTTCCTAATTCACCTTTGAGTGATAGTTAACCATTTTTTACCGGAATGTTTTTTAATTTCAGTCAGCATGAATTTTAATACGATTTAAGTACTTGTCTTTTATGGATAAATACCTTAAAAGTAAATTTGTTTATTCACTAGGAATGGCATGGGGGGCGTGGGATGAAACAGCTCAAAAAAGTAATGTTCGGCTTTTTTTGTTTTAGTTTTATGACAACAGCAATCGCCGACGATTTTGATATTGTAGGTCTTAAATTAGGGATGAGTTTTGATGAAGTGCAACAGACGCTATTAACGCACGGAGCAAAACCGGAAAGTATCCAGCAGCAACATCAATATTTTCAGTACCACGACGGAGCAGAGGTCCATAAAACAGAGTCCTTCCTGCATAGCGTGACGGCCGGAAAAGATGTGATGGGAGAAAAAGGGCGGGACCAGGAGAGTTTCAATGTGTTTTTTTCACCCCCGCCTGAACAGTCAAGAGTCGTGGCGATTATCCGGACCATTAATACGCGTAATAATCCCACCACAAAAGGCCAATACATGACGGCCCTTAATGAGAAATATGGTGAACCCCAGACTATCGGCAGTCGACTGGTCTGGTGGTTTCCAGAGGGAAAACAGAGTTGTTATGCCGCTACCAATCTGGTGATGATGCCGGATATTGATCAGATTATGAATGGTATCTTTTTGTCGAGTGGTAAACGTTATTTTCTGGATCGGTTTCAAAATACCAAGCTCACCAGTATTGATGATTGTGCTGGATATCTGGTCTATGACATGGGCATGTTGCAACCTGATTCACCCGCAAATAGAGTCACTGCCACCATGATAGATGCCCCGACCTGGGTGAAAGCCAACCTGAAATCCATGGAGTGGGTTGAACAGCTGCAAACGGAAGCGACTGAAGCCAGACTTGCTGGCAGTAGTAAACCTACTTTATAAGGAATAAGCAGATGAAAAAAATACTTATTATTAGCCTGTTTTCTCTCTGGCTGACAGCCTGCGGCTCAGGGCTTGAAGGCACTTATACCGATGACCTTGGCATCTATCACTTCACGTTTGAACCGTATGGCAAAGTCATGATTCGTGAAAAAGGTCAGATGCAGGAATATGAATATAGAGTTGATGGTGACGAGGTGTTAATTGAGTTGAGTGAAGAGGACGAAGAGGTCTTGGTCATTAACGAGGATGGTTCTCTGTCACCTAAAGGGTTGAAAAATGTTTATTTGATCAAGCAGGAATGAATTCGGTAATTTAAAATTGCACTTTTGAAAAGGCGCTTTCTGCGCCTTTATCTTTAAATATCAATGAAGTTTATGAATATCACAGTAGTGACATTGCTCGGTTTCATGCTTCTAAGTTGCCCAAATTGATATTGAATTTCAAGGGGACTGACTGACCATTATTTGTTAAATAAACACCATCAGTATTCGATTCTGCCGAAATTACTGACAGGCTGTTGCCAATAGACGATATCACGTCCCACTGCCTCGGCCAGACCGGAGAGAATCAGTGGTATGGTCGACACATTAACAATCAGTTCGTATTGAGAACGCTTGCGCCTCCCCGAGACCTGCTCTGCCACGCTAAGCCCATGCTGCTGACCATGTCCGTACACGGTGTATGAGCTAAAGCCCACAATCTGCTCAATGGAAAGCAGGTATTCAACCAGATCTTCCTCAAGCTCCGGTGCAATGTTGAGCATCAGTATGCAGATTTCCTCGGCGGTTTGTTCATGCGTTGACGTGTTCATACACTGTCTCCAGAGCTGTTGAGGGGACGATGAAATGCCTTATAAATGATCGGAAGCATAAAAAGTGTCAGCAGTGTGGAGCTTATCAGTCCACTGATCACTACGATCGCCAGTGGTCGCTGAATCTCCGATCCTGGGCCGGTAGCCAGTAACAGTGGCACCAGTCCGAACGCACAGATTGTGGCTGTCATCATCACTGGACGCAGCCGACGAAGTGCTCCCTCGGTTACTACTGTGGCAATATCCAGACCTTTGGCTCGTAACTGATTGAAGTAAGTCATCATTACCACGCCGTTCAATACTGCAATACCCAGCAGGGCGATGAATCCCACCGAAGCTGGCACAGATAGAAACTCACCGGTCAGCCACAAACCGATTAGTCCGCCTGTCAGGGCAAAAGGAATGTTAGACAGAATGATTAGCGTCTGTTTAATGGAATGGAACGTCAAAAATAGCAACAGTGCGATCAATGCAAGTGCAAGTGGCACCACGAGCATTAGACGTGCGGCGGCGCGCTGTTGATTTTCGAACTCACCGCCCCATTCCAAACGATATCCATCCGGCATCTCGACATTATCTGCGATCAGCTTCTGTGCCTCTTCTACAAAGCCCACCAGATCACGTTCTGCTACGTCAGTGCGGATCACGCTGAAGCGCTGGCCGGATTCACGGGAGATAATAATTGGGCCTTCGACACGGGCAACGGTTGCTATCTCTGACAGCGGAATCTTGCCACCATCAGGCAAGTCAATAAAGCTGTCGCTAAGATGCGTCAGGCCATCACCTTCAATAGCTTCGTAGCGCAACATCAGGGGAACACGCGCGCTGCCCTCAATTACATTGCCCACGTTGACGCCTTCAATCTCCGCACGCAGACGGGTCTGCAGTGCATCAGCATCCAGTCCCAGCCGCCCGGCCATGATGCGATCGATACTCACTTGCAGATATTGAGCGCCCTCATTAAGTGTTGCAAAGGTATCAATAGCACCGGGAATAGCTTCCACTTGCGTGGCGATCTGCTGTGCGATGGAGTTTAGGGTGTCCAGGTCTGGACCGAACAGTTTGATAGCAACATCACCACGCGAGCCGGTGAGCATCTCCGATACACGCATGTCGATCGGCTGTGTAAATCCATAGTTAAGCCCAACGAAACGATCCATGACCTCGCGAAGATGCTGTTCAAGTTCTGTCTTGGTCGCGACACGCCATTCTTCGACGGGACGCAACTGCAGGAAAATATCAGTCTCGTTTAGTCCCATCGGATCCATGCCCATCTCATCTGAACCGATACGTGAGACGATGCGTGCTACTTCCGGAACCTCATCAAGAATCGCACGTTCTACCTGAAGCACGATACGAGTGTTTGCCTCGAGACTGATCGAAGGAATTGTTTCCAGCTGGATGAGAATGTCACCCTCATCCATAGTAGGCATGAAGGTCTTGCCAACCAGTGGAAACACCACAAAGCTGGCAGCCAGCAATACTCCTGCGGCTCCTAAAACCAGGGCAGGATGCAGCAATGCCTTGCGCAGCAAAGGTTCATAAGTTTTTGCCAGGGTCCGGCTCAGCCATGGTTCGGCATGAGCATCGGAGCGGACAAGGAATGACGCAATGACGGGAATCAATGTCAGGGATAACAGCAGCGATCCCAGCAGTGCGAAGACGATGGTTAACGTTACCGGGCCGAAAAGCTTGCCTTCAAGCCCTTCCAGTGTCAGTAGCGGCAGGAACACGATGACGATGATAATGATGCCGGAGGTCACAGGTGCTGCCACATCACGCACCGCACGGTAGATAATATGCAGATGTGGCAATCGTCGTATGCCGCGCTGGTGCGCAAGTGAGGAGACAATGTTTTCGACGATTACGATAGACGAATCCACCAGCATACCGATGGCGATAACCAAGCCCCCCAGGCTCATCAAATTGGCCGACATCCCCATATTTCCCATCATGAGAAATGTGAACAAGGCTGATAAGGGCAGGATGATAGCCACAGTGAGTGCGGCACGCACATTGCCAAGGAACAGACCAAGCAGAATAATAACCAAAACCACAGCTTCCAGAAGGGCAGAGGATACCGTACCTACGGCACTTTCAATTAGTACCGTACGGTCATAAAAAACTCTGAT
>NZ_DCSO01000057.1:0-1951 GCF_002325665.1 Methylophaga sp. UBA1464 | reverse complement strand
TCTGTGTGCCTTCTGGTAAGGTGTCTTGCAACGCCTGAAGCCTGGATTTAACGCCTTGCACAACTTCACGGGAATTGGCGCCACGCAGCCCGATCACCAGGCCCTGCACTGCTTCTGCTCCACCATCCGCCGTAACTGCGCCGTAGCGCTCCATACTCCCCGTGGTGATATGTGCCACTTCGGCTAGCGGAATGCGATCACCCTCAGCGTTTACGACATAGGTATTGCTGATGTCTTCAAAGCCGTTAATCGCACCTTCTACGCGAACCAGAATGACTTCCTCTCCCTGATCAATCCGTCCAGCACCATCATTTTTGTTGTTGGCGCTGAGTGCGTCGGCGATATCCTGCAAGTTAACGCCCATTGCCCTCATGGCTTCACGAAGAGGTTTGACTTCATAGGTGCGAACAAAGCCGCCGAGCGAGTTCACATCAGCAACCCCAGGCACGTTACGCAGCGCCGGACGAATGGTCCAGTCCAGCAGGAAGCGCTTTTCCTCCAGGGTCATGGATGGATTGTCGATGGTGAACATAAACATGTCGCCCAGTGGTGTGCTCATCGGCGCTAGTCCACCGCTGATGCCGCCGGGTAGATTGTCCCAGACATTGCTGAGTCGTTCGGTGACCTGTTGGCGAGCCCAGTAGATGTCGGTACCGTCCTCAAAATCCAATGTGATGGAGGTCAGTGCGTACTTGGAGATGGAGCGCAGCATGGTTTGGAACGGGATGCCCAGCAATTCCACTTCAACAGGTTGCGTAATAAGCGATTCTACTTCTTCCGGGGTCATTCCCGGCGCCTTGATGATGATCTTTACTTGTGTCGGCGAAATATCGGGGAAGGCATCAATAGGTATATTGAGCAGTGCTCGACCACCAAAACCAATCAACAATATTGACAGCAATAAGACCAGCAGACGCTGGCTGAGGGACCATTGAATCAGTGAAGACAGCATTACTCAGTCCCACCCAATCCGAGTTGAATACCCTTGAGAACAGCCGTGCCCTGAATGGCGATCTCCTCGCCAACCGCAATGCCTTCGGAGGCCAGATAGTCATCCCCGATAGATTGCAGTTCCAGAGCACGTGCTTCAATCCCTGCGGCCGTTCGCACATAAATTATCGTCTCACCGCCAGTATGCACGACCGCACGGTCAGGGATGAGCACACCCTTACCGACCGGTGGCAGCACAATAGATAAGACCTGCCCCGTGGTGAAGGAAGTATCGGCGTTAAACTCCGCCAGCAACTTAATTGTCTGATTACTGCTGTCGATGACCAGATCCTTCTGGCGCAAGGTCAACGTCTCGCCACTGTTAGCAATACTCAGCTGATGGCCAATCTCCAATGCGTCTGCTGCTTTGGCAGGAATATGAGTGCTGGCCCAACGGCGAGTGCCTGCATTCAGCCTAGCGATGATTTGCCCAGCCTCTACATAGCTGCCGATGTTATACATGCGCTGTGACAGGACGCCATCCTCCTGCGCAACCAAATAGAATTCTCCCAGGCCTGATCCATGCTTTCGCAGCACCTCGAGTTTTGCTGTATCGAAACCGCCTTGTGCCAGATGTGATCGCGCAGTGCGTTCAGCGAACACCGCCTGTTGTTTTAGCAGACGGGTTTTTGTCAGACGCTGTTTCGAGATAACGCCCTCAGTGTATAGAGACTCGTCTTTGCGCAGTTCGAAGTCGGCTCCTTCCAGAGCAGAGACGGCATCGATCCAGGTGTTTTGCAGTGGCAAGATGGAAGGGCTACTGAAAGTGGCGAGAATAGTGCCCGCACTTGCACTCTGTCCGGGTATAAGAGCCCATGAAACCAGTGTACCTGCCCAGGGCGTTGTCACACTTGCGGCGCTGTCTGGTGAGTTGACGACTGTCGCGGCATATCGTGCGCCGGTGCTTGTGTCTACTGGGATAGCCGGAGCAAAGACAATCCCCATCCTGGTTACATCTTCG
>NZ_DCSO01000114.1:63938-84980 GCF_002325665.1 Methylophaga sp. UBA1464 | reverse complement strand
ATGGCTGGCGAATATTTCACCACCACTAAATCAGAACAGGATCAGGCTTCCTGGCGAGCGCTGACCTTCTTTTCCGGCTACCGTTTATTTCTGGCAGCTATTCTGTTTGTGGTTTTTTACCTTGAGTTAACACCGGAATTCATCGGGAATAAATATCCCTTATTACATCATTATGTCAGCCTGACCTATCTGATGGTTGCTGTATTGTTGATGATATTTTCCAGTCGACACTGGGGTATATTTGTCACGCAGTGCAGTATTCAGCTGATTATCGATATTATTGCGCTGGCGCTGATTATTCATGCGGCAGGCGGTTTGCAAAGCAGTCTGGGGGCACTACTTGTCGTGGTTGTCGTGGCAGGTGGTGCGCTGATTCCTGGCCGACTGGCCGATTTTATTGCAGCCATAGCGACCTTATCGGTTTTACTTGAAGCGGTTTATGCTGAATTGACCGGGATAGGTCAAAGCCATTTTGCTCAAGCCGGTATGCTGGGGGCGATATTCTTTATTACGGCGCTTTTGGCGCATCTGCTCTCACGAACCATGCAGCGATCCCAGTTGCTGGCGGAACAGCAAGCTCAGGATTTGAATAAACTGGCAAGCCTGAATCAACACATCATCAGCAGAATGCAGGTGGCTGTTTTGGTTCTGGATGAGCAGGGAAAAGTCACACTTTGTAATCAATCTGCTGCTCAGTATATGGGAATAGAAGACGCTCCCTCACAGTTTTTACTAAAACAATATGTACCGGAGCTGGCTGATCAGATCTGGCGTTGGAAACAACATTTACCGGATGCCTTTGAACCTTTTCAGGCCAGGGCTGATTTACCTGAATTATTAGCGCGAGCCACGCAGCTTGATTCAGGAGAAGTTTTGGTGTTTATCGAAAATACCACGGCATTGGCACAGCAAGCCCAGCAATTAAAACTCGCTTCGTTGGGACGTTTAACAGCCAGCATCGCTCATGAGATTCGTAACCCTTTGAGTGCTATCAGCCATGCCGGAGAGCTGCTGGCGGAATCGTTAAGTCATGATGCGTCAGTCAGCAAGCTTACCGGAATCATTCAACGACATAGTGTCCGGATGAACAGCATTATCGAAACCATTTTAGAAATGAGTCGGCGTAAAAATGTTGAGCCTACCGTAGTGGTATTGAGTCCGTGGCTGGAAAAACTGGTAGAAGAGTATTGCGAAATAAAACATATCCCGGCCCGGCAAATCGCGTTGATTTCGTCGGTGCCGCTGGCACGTATTTGCACTGATGAAGAACAATTGCATCAGGTGATGTGGAATTTGATTGATAATGCATGGCACTATGCTGATAAAGAGCAGGAGCAGCCAGTAGAAATCCGTATCACACTGCAAGCCGACGATATCAATATCGATGTTATTGATAATGGTGCTGGTGTCAGCCCACAGGCAATGCAACATTTATTTGAGCCGTTTCATTCTGAACGGAGCGGTGGAACAGGGTTGGGACTGTACCTGGCCCGTGAGTTATGCCAGGCCAATGGAGCCAGACTAAACTATCTGCATGAGTTCGGTAGTTGTTTCAGAATCAGTTATCCAATGCAAAGACAAGAGTTTATTCAATGAATCCACAAGCGTTGATTGTCGATGATGAGCCAGACATTCTTGACTTACTGTCAATGACCTTGTCTGGCATGTCGATAGATTGTGTTTCGGCCGAAACTATCGCAGAAGCGGAAAGACTGTTGTCACAGCAATCATTTGATTTATGTTTCACCGATATGCGATTACCGGATGGTGATGGATTACAGCTGGTCAAAAAAATCCAGGAAAGTCATCCTGACCTACCCGTTGCGGTTATTACAGCCTATGGCAATATGGATTTAGCCGTGACCGCTTTGAAGTCCGGTGCGTTCGATTTTGTTTCCAAACCTTTGAAGTTGCAGGTTTTACGTGAACTGGTGGAAGCGGCATTAAAATTGTCACCTAATCGACCCCATAAAATCGAACGGCGATCCAGAGACCGTTTACTGGGTGAAACGGAGCTGATGCGTGAACTGCGTGGCAAAGTGGCCAAATTGGCCCGAAGTCAGGCACCGGTTTATATCAGTGGTGAATCCGGTACGGGTAAGGAATTGGTGGCCAGATTAATTCATGATTTGGGAGCGCGCTCTGAAAAAGCATTTGTGCCGGTGAATTGTGGCGCTATTCCCAACGAGTTGGTAGAAAGCGAATTCTTTGGCCACAAAAAAGGGGCTTTTACCGGAGCTGTTGCTGATAAACAGGGATTATTCCAGCATGCACATGGCGGCACGTTATTTCTCGATGAAGTTGCTGACTTACCATTAATGATGCAAGTCAAACTGCTAAGGGCAATTCAGGAAAAAGCGATTCGTCCGGTAGGTGGTCATGATGAAATTAATGTCGATGTCAGGATTTTATCGGCGACGCATAAAAATCTGGCGGAATGCGTCGAAAAAGGGACCTTTCGCCAGGATTTATTCTATCGGCTGAATGTCATTGAACTACATGTACCGCCATTAAGAGAACGTCAGGCTGATATTCAATTGTTAGCTGAACATATCCTGAAAAAACTGGCGGGTAAAACCCATTCTGCGGTCACTACATTAACGGCTGAAGCCATGACGGCTTTGCAACAATATCCCTTTCCGGGAAACGTTCGTGAACTGGAGAATACGCTGGAGCGGGCGTTGACCTGGGCAGAGGGGACACGGATTTCGGCAGAGGATTTGATGCTGCCAGCTATAACACAACCCAATGGTAACGCCTTTACCATCCCTGAAACAGGTATATCTATATCTGCCCCCGCTCTGAATCAGGACTTGGAAAGTCATCTGGAAGAACAGGAGCGGGCCATTATTGAAAAAGCACTTAATGAAACCCGCTGGAATAAAACTGCTGCGGCAAAACGTTTAGGGATTACTTTCCGGGCGTTGCGCTATAAACTTAAAAAGCTTGATCTAGAGTAACCCTTCCCTCGCCGGGGCAGAAGCTTGAACCTGTTCCAGCAGCGTCCCGTCGTTTAAAAACAACTGTTGTTCCGCACCTTCCAGTTTTAGACTTAGTTGCAGTAATAACTGGTCATCATGGCCATGAACAGCCCTGACGATATGGCCGACCACCGCACCTTCTTTATCGTTAACCGTTTCACCCACCGCAGGAATGTCAGCTTTGTTTGCAACAGCGTGAAACAAACGACGTTTTGGTTCACCCAGATAGTGCAGGCGAGCGACTACTTCCTGTCCCGGATAGCAGCCTTTACGGAAACTGACACCGCCAATTAAATCCAGGTTAACTTGTTGCGCCGTAAACAGTTCGCGACTTTCTGGCACAATCAGCGGAATGCCTGCCTCAATTTCACTAATATGCCAGCTGGCTTCTGCTGCAAGCTGCCATTCCTGGTCCAGCAAAATTTCAATTCTGGAACCCATTTGTTCTGCTGAGTGAATCAATAAAGCAGATGACGGTACAGTTAATGGAATGGCATGATCGACCGGAGCATTGCCCAATAAAGCACAGACGGATAACTGTTCACTGCTATCTGCAACCTCAACTTTGCTGCGTAATTTAAACATCTGCAGTCTTTGCGCCAGAAAAGCGCATTGGCTTCTGGGTAACACTAACTGATAACTCTCTTGTGTTTTAATCAGCAGGAAAAGTGCCAGCAGGCGTCCTTTTGGATTACACATTGCTGAAATCTGACATGTCTGCTGAGTGAGTTGGTTTACATCATTTGTCAGTAAATTCTGTAAAAAACCTGTAGCTTCTTCACCGCTTACCGTTATCACCCCATAACTTGGTAATGGAATCAGATAATGGGTATCACTACTGCTTTCTGCGAGTCCGGCAGAAGCCTGTTGATGCAAAATGGATTGATAGTCAGCGGTCATGAATTTACTCTTATGGATAGCATGAAGAAGGACGAGTCATTGTAGCGAGTTTGCGGCATTAGCGAAAATAAGGGATGAAGATGCAGGAAAAAGGATTTTATCTGCCATTAACCCGATCACGGTATATCGTTATTTACAGTTTTCTAGTGCATATTCTGGCAGTGCTGAGCATATCGCTGCTAGCGGTGAGCATGATAGTGAAAATACTGTTGGTCACGGTGGTTTTAATTAGTCAGGTTTTACATAGTTACCGATTGGGTATTGTTGGTGAATATAGCAAACGCCCTGTCGCGCTCCGGACTTTCAGTGAAGAATATTGGCAGATCCGCTATGCCGATAATTCTCTGATTCCTAATCTTGTTCTGGAGTCAGCCTGGGTCACACGCTTTGCTGTCATAATCACGTTCAAACCACCTGATAAGCGAAGCCTGTCGATACTGGTCGTTAAAGATGCTGTCGATAAAGAACAGTTTCGACAGTTACGAGTGAGAATCAGACTGGCTTTTTTCCGGCAATAATACTATTACTGACCGCGGTATCAGACATTTCAGGATAATCAAGAGTGTAGTGCAGGCCCCGACTTTCCTTGCGCTGCAATGCAGATTCGATGATGAGTTCAGCCACATCTGCGAGATTCCGTAATTCCAGTAAATCGTTGCTGATATGGTGCTGACTGTAAAACTCATTAATTTCCTGCTGTAGCAGAAACAGACGCTGGCGAGCACGATTGAGCCGTTCAGTACTGCGCACAATGCCCACATAATCCCACATAAAGCGGCGCAATTCGTCCCAGTTGTGGCTAATGGCAACGGCTTCTTTAGCCGGATTTACACGGCTGTCATCCCAATGTGGAATATTTTCAGGAAACGGTTTTTTCGAAAGCGTGGCGATATCTTTTGCAGCTGCATCGGCGAAGACCAGGCATTCCAGCAACGAGTTGCTGGCCATGCGATTGGCACCATGCAATCCGGTATGTGCAGTTTCTCCAATAGCATACAACCCCTCAATATCGGTACGCCCGCGCATATCGGTCATAATGCCGCCACAGGTGTAATGGGCTGCCGGCACCACTGGAATGGGTTCTTTTGCCATATCGACACCAAATTTCAGGCAACGCTTATAGATAGTGGGGAAGTGGGTTGTAATAAATTCTTTGGGTTGATGACTGATATCCAGATACACACAATCCTGCCCCAACCGCTTCATTTCGTGGTCGATTGCCCGGGCAACAATATCTCTTGGCGCCAGTTCAGCCTGAGGATGAAATGCCGGCATAAATCGGGTGCCATCGGCTAATTTCAACGTGGCACCTTCGCCACGCAATGCTTCGGAAATTAAAAAGGATTTGGCTTTCGGATGAAATAAGCAGGTCGGGTGAAACTGGATAAATTCCATATTGGCGATTCGACAGCCGGCACGCCAGCCCATGGCAATTCCATCGCCGGTCGATACGTCTGGATTACTGGTATATAAATACACTTTTCCGGCACCTCCCGTGGCGAGCACAGTGACGGGGGCCAAAAAGGTTTTGGGTTGATCTTTTTTGATATCCAGCACATAACAGCCCAGGCAACTATTCTCTTCAGTGGCCAGATGTTTGTGCGCAGTAATCAAATCAATACCGATATGATAAGGAAATAACGAAATATTCGGATGCGCCTTGGCTTTATCCAGCAGAGTTGTTTCCACCGCCCGACCGGTTGCATCAGCCGAATGAATCACCCGTCGATGACTGTGACCACCTTCCTGAGTCAGATGATAAGTCTCGGTGGTCATATCATCTCGGGTAAAAGAAACACCCTGTTCAATCAGCCACTCGACACTTTCCCGCGCATGTTCAACGGTAAAACGTACGACATCTTCATCGCATAATCCGCCGCCGGCGCGCAAAGTATCATCAATATGGGATTGCAAAGAATCGGCTTTATCGAGTACAACTGATATGCCGCCTTGAGCATAAAGCGAAGCACCTTCCTCAAGCTGGCTTTTGGATAGAACGGCAACACGGGCCTTGTCTGCCATCTTTAAAGCCAGGGTCAGACCTGCTGTTCCGCTGCCGATAATCAGCAGATCAAAATGATGAGTTGTCGTCATGGGTCCTGTTAAAGGTAGAATGCCAACAATTATTGTGCACTGATTGTGGAACAAAAATAAATGACATTGGTCAATCTAGCATTAAACAGAAATTGTCTCCGGCTTGTCGGAGTAGGCCGGATAAATAAATGAACGTGGATCAGGAATTAGTTCAGCGGGTACAGGCGGGCGACAAAAAGGCGTTTGATCTGCTGATAATGAAGTACCAACAGCGAATCATACATGTGATAACCGGATTTGTGCATGACCCAGTTGAAGCAATGGATGTAGCGCAGGAAGCTTTTATTAAAGCTTATCGTGCGTTGCCGAACTTTCGCGGGGACAGCGCGTTCTATACGTGGCTTTATCGTATCGCTATCAATACCTCTAAAAATCATCTTACTGCCAGTTCGCGTCGACCACCGATGAGTGATGTCGATGCTATGGATGCAACAAATTATTACGATGCACCCGAACTTAAGGAATTTGAGACCCCTGAAAACAGTCTCATGTGTGTAGAGTTGGAAGAGGCTATCCAGCAAGCAATTGAAGATTTGCCGGAAGATACCGCTACAGCTATCAAGTTGCGAGAATTTGAAGGTATGAGTTACGAAGAAATCGCGGAAGCGATGGATTGTCCGATCGGCACCGTCCGGTCAAGAATATTCAGGGCTAGGGAAGCTATCGATAAACAAGTTAAGTCAGTGATGGGTGAAGAGGAATAATAATGGCAATTAATCATCTCGAATTAGTGTCTGCTTTGGTTGATGGCCAGCTGACCGGTAGTGAACTCGAACAGGCATTGGAATTAATTAATAATGACAGCAGCGCCCGTGAAGCATTTATGCGCTATCAGCAAGCAAGCGATATATTGCATGGCTATACAAGAAGCATTAATCAACGTCCACTGGATTTGACATTCCGTATATCAACTGCATTGGATAATGAACCCGCTTACACGATTGCAACAGAAACAAAATCAACAGCAAAACTGTTCCGTTTCCCTGATAACTTCTGGAAACAGGCCACTGGGTTGGCGATGGCCGCTTCAGTGGGGGCACTTGCCGTCGTGGGCGTGGTTCAGCAACAATCCGGTTTTGATAATATGCCGGTGGCCAGTGTGGTAGCCAACGAAGCACCTGCTACCATGATTAGTCAGTCGAACCGGTGGACAGTCGCTGAGCCGGAAGTCGAAGACAGACTGAATAATTATCTGGTTGACCATAACGAGTATGTTGGTACATCAGGCATGTTTTCTTATGGACGTGTCGTTTCCTATGGCACGGAGCGATAAAGATGCGCCAGGTATTTCGTTTTTGCGTTGCGCTGTTGGTGTTGTTTATTCCAACAGTACAGGCTGAGTCTGCTTCGATAGAATTACTTGAGCGAATGAGTCAGGCAGCTAAGCAACTCAACTATGAAGGTGTTTTTGCCTACCAAAGTGGCAAAACATTCCAGTCGGTACGTATTTATCACCGTAATAATGACGGTACCGAATCAGAAAGGCTTATTTCACTTAATGGCGCTGCCAGGGAAGTAATCCGTTCAAACGATACGGTTACCTGTATTAATCCTGATGGTAAACAAATCAACGTCAGTCAGCGTCCTTTAGGCCGAGGATTTCCAAGCGATTTACCTCGTCGTCTTCGCTCGGCGACACCTTTCTATGAATTAACATTGGAGGGCGAGGATCGTATCGCCGGCAAATTAACTCAGAGATTGGAAATCAAACCTGTAGATAGTTATCGTTATGGCTATCGATTGTGGATGGATAAAGAAACCGATTTGCTGCTTAAATCAGAATTGATAGGTGAAAATAAAGAAGTACTCGAAACCTTTGAATTTACGGATATAGAAACCGGCATTGAGATACCGGATGCATCTTTGAAAGCACAAATGTCAGGCAATGAAATGGTATGGCACCGCACCGAACCTGGCGAAATGACAACACAGGATTTAGTCGCTTTCTCCAACTGGCAGGCAAAATGGTTACCTGATGGTTTTACCCTGGTGGCTCATCAAAACAGATTACGTGCCAACAATGGGGCACACATAGAACAGCGTGTCTATAGCGACGGGTTAAGCTCAGTTTCCGTGTTTATCGAAAAAATGCGTGCGCAACACAATCATTTTCATGGTGGTTCTCATATGGGGGCCGTGAATGCATTTGGTAGCGTCATTCACGCGCATTTTGTAACGGTTGTGGGTGAAGTACCTGCGGTAACAGTAGAGAAAATTGGTGCAGCCATCGAATATGCCGGTCCTGAATCCCGATGATCGAACAAAAAGCTACGGTCATCCGTTCTGATGAGTCAACCATCTGGCTGCAAGCTGAACGTCAATCCACCTGTGATAAATGTCAGGTTAAAAAAGGCTGTGGTACCGGGTTGCTAAGTGAACATGTCGGTCGACGTTTTTCGACGATTGCCGTTCCTAAAAAACAGACGGTGCAACCTGGACAGCAGATGAATGTCTCAATTCCTGAGGAAGCATTATTGCATGGTGCTTACATGATGTATCTTCTGCCAATACTGTTCATGTTTGCAGGCGCGGTAGCCAGCCGTTTTATGTTTGCAAACGAACTGGTGGAAATTATTGCCGGACTGGCTGGTCTGATGCTTGGATTTTATTGGGTCAAAAACCGACTTAAAAATCAGAAAATTGCCATCGAAACTCAAATCATAGAGGAAAAATAATGACGCAATACAAAACAACAGGTGCAATGGTTATGGCATTGCTGATGTGGTTAATGTTGAGTTCAGCTGTTCAGGCAAGGGGAGGTTTACCTGAGTTTACCGAACTGGTAGCCGAGAATGGCGATGCCGTCGTTAATATAAGTACTAAAAGTAAACCAAGTGAAAATACTGCTGGCGGGCCACTTCCATCATTACCTCCCGGTATGGAAATGCCTGAAGGCACACCATTTGATGATTTTTTCAGACGCTTTTTTGGCGACCCTTCTCAGCCACGTGCCCCAATGCCAAGTTCATTAGGCTCTGGTTTTGTACTTTCATCTGATGGATTTATTCTGACAAACCATCATGTCATCAAAGATGCCGATGAAATCATCGTGCGTTTCAGTGACCGTACTGAGCTAGTTGCAGAATTGCTTGGTAGTGATGAGCGTAGCGACGTGGCGTTGTTAAAGGTTGATGCTGAAGGCATGAACCTGAAAGCGGTTAAATTAGGCGATTCAAATGACCTGAAAGTGGGAGAGTGGGTTTTAGCCATCGGTTCACCTTTTGGTTTTGATTATTCCGCAACAGCGGGGATTGTCAGCGCTTTAGGACGCAGTTTACCGAGTGATAGCTATGTCCCATTTATTCAAACGGATGTGGCGATTAATCCGGGTAACTCGGGTGGTCCGTTATTTAATCTTGATGGTGAGGTTATTGGTATCAATTCACAGATATACAGCCGTACCGGTGGGTTTATGGGGGTTTCATTCGCAATACCTGTCGACACTGTAATGAATGTGGTTGAGCAAATTAAAGATAAAGGTTATGTCAGCCGCGGTTGGTTGGGTGTGGTCATCCAAGATGTAACACGTGAACTGGCTGAATCATTCGGACTGAGTAAACCTCGTGGTGCTTTGGTTTCTCGTGTCGTTGCAGGCAGTCCTGCTGAGAAGGCCGGTTTTGAAGCGGGTGACGTTATTCTCAAGTTTGATGATCGTAATGTTGATGCTTCCTCCGATCTTCCGCCTATCGTCGGTCGAACCGAGATTGGTAAAAAATCGAAAGCGGAAATTATTCGTAATAACAAGAAAATGACGATTTCCGTTACAGTGGAAGAATTACCGGAAGATGAACAGATTGCCAGCGGAAGCGGGCCTAAAATTAGCCAGTTCTATGATAATCGTCTGGCCATGGAAGTCACTGATTTATCGGCTGAGCAGCGCGCTGAGTTAGGACCAAATCAAAGCGGTGTCACAGTGAGAAAAATTGAGTCTGGGCCTGCTGTAGAAGCCGGTATTGCTCCCGGTGACATTATTCTCAGTATAAATAATGAGAAGATTACAGACGCTAAACAGTTTATTGAACTGGCTAAAAAGCTGCCGACCAATAAAGCGATTCCCGTGTTGGTACAACGTTCCGGAGCTTCGCAGTTCCTGGCGTTAAAAATTCCGGAATAATGTATAAGCAGCTTATGTAATAAATTATTCTTGGCAAGTTTAAAAGGCAGTTGATGGAATTCTATCAGCTGCCTTTTTTATTGTTTGCAATAAGGATGGAATAAAACAAAGTTTCATATTTTGGTGATTGGCTTTATCATTAATGATAATTATTATCATCTAGATGAGTTGAACTTCGTATTCCATGTCAGATAAAAAGAATTTCCACAGCAATATTCTGGTAATTGAAGATGATCTGGTTTTAAATCATCAATTAAAACAGCTACTTGAAAAGAAAAGTTTTAGAGTTATCCAATGCTTTAACGGTGAAGAGGGGCTACTTAAAGCTGTAAGCGGTCAATTTGACCTGATTCTGCTGGATGTCAGCTTGCCTGGACGTGACGGTTATTCGGTATTGAATACGCTGCGACAAAGTCGACAAACTCCGGTGCTCATTCTGACGGCTCATGGTGCCGAAGAGGAACGCATTATGGGGTTTAAAAACGGCGCTGACGATTATTTGCCAAAGCCATTTAATTTCACTGAACTGGTGCTGCGTATTGAAGCGATCCTGCGAAGAGTCAGAGCTATCGACCATCCACATCAGGAAAATTCTGTTTTGGAGCATGAAGGTCTGATGCTGGATAGAAAAAAACAGAAAGTATTTTTTCATGAACAAGTTGTACAACTGACGCCTATCCAGTTCAAATTATTATGGACGTTGACGCAACATGCCAATCATCTGTTAAGCAAACCACAATTGTATCGACTCGTGATGGAACGCGATTTCAGTCGTTACGATCGAAGCCTGGATATGCATATGAGCCGGGTCAGACGTAAATTGATTGATGTCGGTATGCCGGTGGACAGGCTGCAAACCGTTCACGGAACAGGTTATATGCTGTTATGAAACGTCGTCTGTTCTGGAAATTATGTGCGACGATTACGATTGGTACCATTGCCTTGTTCTGGATAATCCATCATTTGATTCTGCGCACTGAGCAGCATATGAGTTTTATTGATAAACAATATCAGCAACAGTTAGTCGACTATGCCAGAAAGGCAGAAGAATTGTATATAAAAGGCGAGGTAGAAAAACTGGCCGACTGGATCAATACCATCAAACAGCGAGAAGATACCTGGGTTGCACTGGTAAGATCACAGCTTACCCCGTTGGCAGACAGCGAAATGGACGATTACTTTATTAATAATTTCGCTTTGGGCCGGGATATTACATGGAAAATACATCTGTATTTTGCTCAGAATCCCATTATGGATGTCACTTTTGCAGATAGACATACTCACTTTCTGATCCGTCTGCCACAACGCATGCGTCCCGGAGGATATTGGACTTATGCCAGTCTGTTATTACAAATAGCCTTGCCTATGTTACTGATGGCTATCCTGAGCTTAGTGATTTACCGGCATGTCATCTCGCCTTTAAGACAACTTGAAAAAGCCACTAAACAATTCAGCGATGGCGATTTTGCCGTACGAGTGCGTGATGATTTGGGTAAACGTAACGATGAAATTGCAATACTGGCCAGTACGTTCGATAGCATGGCAGAAAGGATAGGAGAGCAGATTCAGACTCAGCGCCACCTGACTTCAGATTTATCACATGAATTACGTACTCCCTTAACACGGGTTGAGCTGGCACTAAGCATCGCTGAACAGACCAGCCCGGACAATGAAGCGCTGCAGCGGATTCGATATGAATGCCAGCAGATGCGAGAATTAGTTGAAGATGCGTTAACACTTGCCTGGTTAGAGAACGAGCGACCGGCTTTACGTCACGAGTCACTCGATCTGACCGATCTGATCGACAGTATTGTGGAAAATGCACGATTTGAATTCCCCGAACATGTGATTATTGTGAAGATGCCGGAAACAGCTTGTCTTCATCAAACAAGTGATCGAGCGTTAGGCCATGCTATTGAAAATATACTGCGTAATGCACTGTCATACACCCCGTTATCCGGGACTGTCAGCATAACTCTGCACCAGCATTCCGATCGTTATGATTTGCTGATTGATGATCAGGGACCGGGTGTGCCTGAACAGCACCTGCAAAATATCTTCAAACCTTTCTTCCGCCTGCACAGTTCTCACCCGAATGAACATAAAGGCTTTGGCGTGGGACTAGCCCTTGCCAGGCGACAAGTGGAAGCGACGGGGGGGGAGTTATGGGCACAAATTCATCAATTCGGTGGATTAACGATGATCATGCAGTTGCCCATAACCGCTAAAAGTTAACATCTTGATCACCTGCCAATTGTAACAATTGTAAATTTGGTTTTAATCTCCGTTCACTCTGACTAGAATGCGAATCTGTTTTATTTGATAATGATTATTATTCGCGAGGTTAAAGTGAAAATAAACCGGAGTGTTGTAAGTCGTCCGACTATATTGACGTTGGCAATAGCCGCTGCTTTATCAGGGCCGGCGGTTTGGGCTGCTGAAAAGGACAATGTGCAACTGGATGTTGTAAAAGTGACCGGCCAATCGATTAGCTTAGATAATAATAGCGTTGATGCAGATCAGATCGAAAAAATGCAGGCCAATGACTTGGCTGACCTATTCCGCCATTCTCCGGAGGTTACTGTAGGTGGCGGTGTGCCGATCGGCCAGAAACTCTACATCCGTGGCATTGAGGATAAACTTTTAAATGTGTCAATTGATGGTGCTAGCCAAGGCGGCAGTTTATACCACCATAATGGCCGTATCACGATCGAGCCAGAATTGCTGAAGCGGGTTGATGTAAGTGCCGGTGCCGGTTCGGCATTAAATGGCCCGGGTGCATTGGGGGGCGCGGTTAAATTTATTACTAAAGATCCAACTGACATGCTCAAACCCGGTAAAGATTTCGGTGCCTTACTCAAGGCAGGATATTTCAGTAATACAGACAGTTTTAAAACCAACACCAGTCTGTTCGGTCGTGTATCAGATAGTATCAGCGCTATGGTCTCTTATACCAAAGCGGATATAGATGACTATGAAGATGGTAATGGTATTGAACGCATTGGCACTGGCTCAGACCAGGATTTCCTGTTTACCAAGGTCGTTGGTGAAATTACTGATAGCCAGACAGTTCGGTTGAGTTACGAAAAACGCAAGGATGAAGGCGACCGTGCTGCCCGACCTCAGTGGATTGTGTCAGAAGGCTTTAATGATCTTTATCAAATGGATCTGGAGCGTGAAACCATTACGCTGAATTATGACTTCAACCCTGCTGATAATCCGTGGGTTGATAGCAAGGTGACACTGTTTAATACTGAATCCGAGTTATATCAGAATGGTCGCTTTGGACCTTACTATGGTTTTATCAAAAGTAAGGGAATGGATATACGTAATACCAGTGTGATTGGCATAAATTCAGTCATCTATGGATTTGACTATCGAGAAGATGAAACACGTGCCGGTGCCGAAACCAACAGACGTGAAGCAAAAGAAACAGGCAAGGTGAAAGGCATTTATATCCAGGATGCTATTCAACTGACTGATGCGCTGCTTTTATCTGCAGGCCTTCGCTACGACAAATATGAACTTGAAGATAATAATGGTCTTGAGCTGAATGAGAGTGAAATAAGCCATAACATTGGTCTGAATTATGAAGTCTCGGACTCAGTCAATGTGTTTGCAAGTTATGCTGAAGCCTTCAGAGGCCCGATGGCACAGGATGCATTCAAACTGGATGGGTGGGCAAAAGACCCGAATCTCAAGCCAGAAGATGCTGATAACACGGAAGTCGGCATTGCTTATGATGATTCCCGTTTATTTGCTTCCGCAAAACTATACAAAACAAATATCGATAATTTGATTGCTGATCCCATTGGCAGACCAAACTTATATGAAAATGTTGGTGATTTAGAGTCAAAAGGTTATGTACTTGAAGCAGGTTATCGCTGGACTCAGTTACTTGCCAGTCTGAGTTTCCATCATAACAAAGCTGAAGTGGGTGAATTAGATGCCAATGCCTATGATCACGGTGGCATTGCCAATAGTATCGGTAATACCTGGTCAGCCAAACTGGATTATCAGCTGAATAGTACCTGGTCTTTTGGTTGGAACGGACATTTTGTCGAGCGATTAAAAGATGTCAAAACCTCTCAAGGCGACTTGGATAAACCGGGTTATGCCATTCATGACCTTTATGCGCAATGGTTACCCATGCAAAGTCAGGATTTACGAGTCACCTTAACCGTCAATAACCTGTTTGATAAAGATTATCTTAATCATGCCACCAACGCAGATTTCAGCCAGTTTGCCGATTTTGAAAATATTATCGGTTTGCCTGATCCCGGTCGTGATGTTCGATTAAGCGTGGCCTGGCAGTTCTAATCCATCAAGCTGTATCCCCTGAATGAAGGTTTGATGATTTTGGGCCGGATGTTGCAATGACATCCGGCTTTTCTTTTTTAGCGTATTAAGATCCTAATGAATAATCCTGCCGGGAGAGTATTTCCAGCAGAGTATTATGGCCAGGATTAAGGTCAGACCTTCGGCAAGCGGAAGCGCAATAAGAAATTGTTTGTCTGGTNNGTCTGGTAGCCATGCAGACAATAAGAGCAATAAACCGACAGGAAGTATAAAACCACGGCTTAACGCGACACTCATAGAGGGCAATGGTTTTTGCATGGCTGTTAAGTAAACTGACAAGGTGACGTTCAGTCCATTTACGGCAAACAATGGCCAGACCAGTTGAATAAACTCAGCCGACAACTGTTGGCTTTCCAATGCACCTTCCTGTAAAAATAATTGGATCAACCACTGCGGATAAAGCAATAAAACACTGACTAAAATGATTGAAACAGCAAAAACCATCGCCAAAGCTGTGATGACAAAATCGTGAATTCGTCTGGCTTGTGCTGCCCCATGGTTTTGACTGATCAGTAAATGCAAAGCGTCTGCAATACCGTAATAAATCATCAGACTGATAAAAATCAGATAATTAATCACGGCAAAAGCAGCTAATCCGCTGACGCCCTGGTAGATAACCAGCAACCAGTTGAGCAGCAGAATGACCATACCGCCCGACAGTTCGTTTACAAATTCTGACAGACCGTTGTAAGACACTTTAGCGACCTCAGACCAGTTGCCGGGTCGTAATATCAGTTTTAGGCGTCGTTGTTTACGGACAAAATAAACAGAAAGAATCAGCATCTGAATGATTTGCGCAGTAAAGGTTGCCCAGGCAGCACCTTTTAACCCCATCTCCAGAGCAATGATGAATATCGCATCCAGAACAATATTGATTAATGCGCCGGCTACCAGAGCCGATGTAGCCAGCTTTTGATTGTTATCCAGCCGAATAAAGTAATACAGCACCATGCTGGTTACCTGCATCACCAGCACCATACAGATAATATGGAAATAGGGCAGAACCAGTGCAATCAACTCTTCAGGTGCACCGAGCAGCGATAATATCTGCCGATCCAGCATGTATGAAATACTCATAAACAGCAGACCAACAATAAAAATGCTTATCAGACATTTACTGAATACCGCGGAAGCTGCTTCGATATTGTTTTGTCCCAGATAATTGCCGGCGCGAACGGCACCACCAATCGACAACATCAAGGCAATGGCAAAAACCAGCGTAAAAAATGGAATTAATAAGGTGATGGCTGCCAGGCCTTCTGCGCTGACAAATTGTCCGATAAAAATACCATCCACAATACTGGCAGTCGTAATGGCCAGTAACCCCAGAATCGATGGGATGGCATAGCGAAGAAAAGTAGAAATAATCGGACCGTTGAGGACGTCGTTGTCAGTTT
The DNA here is from genome assembly GCF_002325665.1 of Methylophaga sp. UBA1464. Classification (NCBI taxonomy): domain Bacteria; kingdom Pseudomonadati; phylum Pseudomonadota; class Gammaproteobacteria; order Thiotrichales; family Piscirickettsiaceae; genus Methylophaga; species Methylophaga sp. UBA1464. The sequence goes on along the minus strand of NZ_DCSO01000114.1, from coordinate 69,135 downwards.
TGCTGGCCTGCATCAGGTATCCGTTTTAAAGAAGTTGGGGTGAGGAGCACTTAATGCTAATGATCCATATTCGTTATGCAAAGGCTTTGTTGTGATTATTGTGTGATGTGAAAGCAGCGCGACAGACTATCCCAGGGTCTGTTGATCTTTCATAGCCGCCTCTGTTGTGACTTAAAATGCATCAATCAAGGTGTAAGGAATGCAGTTTGTGAGATACATCCATGTATCTTACCCCTTTGGGGCTTACGCTCAAAAACACTCCCGGCGTTTTTGTAGTCGTTCTAAATAAATGACGAGCAAAGCTTCCGCATCCTGCTCACGCCCCTGACCTACATCCATGTAGGCCACGTAGAGTGGTGCATTTTAAGCCACAACCCGAAGGGCTGGGACTATTTTTCCGCCCAACTGCGTTAAAAATAATTTATGTAGAACACTACATCGCATCATTTCCGCCTTGTTGGACAAAAAAATAGTCTCCGGCAGTGGTGGCTCTGAAAGATCAACAGACCCTAGTATTTATTATCGTTATAACTCAGTTAAGTGCGTATAATACCGGGTCATTTGCACGATGCGTGTTTCGCATTGGCAATACATTCCAAATCATGGAGATGAACACATTTTGCAACTCGTTATTTCAACCTCCAACACGTTCATAATCGCTACTCAATGAAAAATATTAGAAACTTCTCAATCATTGCCCATATTGATCATGGTAAATCCACAATAGCGGATCGTTTTATTCAAATCTGTGGTGGTTTGACTGAACGTGAAATGTCACAACAGGTTCTTGATTCGATGGATATCGAAAAAGAACGGGGCATTACCATCAAGGCGCAAAGTGTCTCACTTGACTACAAGGCGAAAGACGGTGAAACCTATCATCTCAACTTTATCGATACGCCCGGTCACGTTGACTTTTCCTATGAAGTATCCCGCTCGCTGGCGGCCTGTGAGGGCGCCTTACTCGTCGTTGATGCCGCACAAGGAGTTGAAGCCCAGAGTGTGGCGAACTGCTACACCGCTATCGATCTTGGCCTTGAGGTATTACCGGTATTAAACAAAATCGATTTGCCCGCAGCGGAACCGGATCGGGTGGCGCAGGAAATTGAAGATATTATCGGTGTCGATGCACTCAATGCTGTGCGTTGCAGTGCTAAAACCGGTGTCGGCATCGATGAAGTGCTGGAAGAATTGGTCGCTCGCGTTCCACCGCCGCAAGGTGATCCGGAAGGTCCATTAAAGGCCCTGATTATCGATTCATGGTTTGACAGCTACGTCGGTGTCATCTCATTGGTGCGAATTAAACAGGGCAGACTGAAAACCCGCGATAAAATCAGAGTGATGTCTACCGGACAGGAATACCAGGTCGATGAAGTCGGTGTGTTTACGCCTAAGCGCAGTAAGCGCACAGCATTGAATTGTGGTGAAGTGGGTTATGTGATTTCCGGTGTTAAAGAAATCGATGGGGCACCAGTAGGCGATACATTAACCACCTCTCAGCATGGCGCAACCGAAATGTTGCCTGGCTTTAAGTCTGTTACACCACAGGTTTATGCCGGTGTGTTTCCGGTCAGCAGTGATGATTACGATGCGTTTCGTGAAGCATTGGGGAAATTGCGCTTAAACGATTCTTCGTTGTTTTATGAACCAGAAAACTCACAGGCTTTAGGTTTCGGCTTCCGTTGTGGTTTCCTCGGATTATTACATATGGAAATCATTCAGGAACGACTGGAGCGTGAATACGATCTGGATCTGATCACAACCGCTCCGACGGTGGTGTTTGAGGTGGTCACCAAAAAGGGTGATGTGATAAAGATTGAAAATCCGGCTTCACTGCCCGATGCCGGTTCAGTTGAAGAAATTCGCGAGCCAATTGTGGTTGCCGATATGCTGGTTCCGCAGGATTATCTGGGGGCCGTGATAACGCTTTGCGTTGAAAAACGTGGCGTACAGAAATCCATGCAATATATGGGGAAACAGGTTGCCCTGACCTATGAATTGCCCATGAATGAAGTGGTGATTGATTTCTTCGACCGTATTAAATCAGTGAGTCGTGGTTATGCCTCACTGGATTATCATTTTATTCGTTTCGAAGCGGCAGCGTTGGTAAAACTGGATGTATTAATCAACGGTGAAAAAGTCGATGCTTTATCGATGATTGTTCACAAGGATCAGAGCGTGTCGCGTGGCCGTCAGTTAGTCGAAAAAATGCAGGAACTGATCCCGCGCCAAATGTTTGATGTGGCGATTCAGGCTGCCATCGGAGGGCATATTATTGCGCGCTCAACGGTCAAAGCGATGCGTAAAAATGTTTTGGCAAAATGTTACGGAGGCGACGTTTCTCGCAAACGTAAATTGCTAGAAAAGCAAAAAGCCGGTAAAAAACGTATGAAATCCATCGGCAAAGTGGATGTGCCGCAGGAAGCCTTCTTGGCGGTTTTGCAGTTATCCAAGAAATCTTAAAAGGAGCGTCAAGTGAGTTTCCCAGCAATAATGGTGTTACTGGTCGCGATAACCGGCCTGATATGGTTAGTTGACCGTTTTTGGTTAGCGCCGCAGCGCCCTGTCAGTGAAAATGAACCGGCGATAGTTGAATACGCTAAATCATTTTTCCCAATTATTCTGCTGGTGTTGGTTATTCGCTCCTTTGTCGCAGAACCATTCCGTATTCCTTCATCCTCCATGTTACCAACCTTGCACGTTGGTGATTTCATTCTGGTGAACAAGTTTTCCTACGGCATTCGTCTCCCCGTGATTAATACCAAAATTATCAATACCGGCACTCCGGAACGGGGTGATGTCATGGTATTCCGATATCCAGAGCAACCCCAAATTGATTACATCAAACGGGTCATCGGATTACCCGGTGATAAAGTCGGTTATTTCAATAAAACACTTTATATAAACGGACAGGAAATCAAGCAGGAACCCGGCACTAAACCCTCAGAGCTGGCAGGAATGATCGCACCGCGCGCCGAGCTTAAGCGAGAAAGTTTAACTGGCGTGACGCATGATATTTTAGTGGATCCGCAGCGACAATCGATGGAAGGGGAGATCACTGTCCCGGAAGGTCACTTCTTTGTGATGGGTGATAATCGCGATAACAGTAATGATAGCCGTGTGTGGGGAACAGTACCGGAAGAGAATCTGGTCGGGAAAGCGTTTTTTATCTGGATGAGCTGGAGTTGGGATGATGGTGGTGTCGTCTGGTCGAGGGTTGGACGTTCTATTAACTAGGGTCTAGGAGTACATGATGAAAAAACAACAGGGAATGACGTTAATCAGCTGGGTAATTGTACTGGCAATCATCGCATTTTTTGCCACATTAACTATGCGGTTGGTGCCGATGTATCAGGAATACTACGGTGTTTTACAAATCATGAAATCAATGGAAACAGAACTGAAAAATAACAAACTCACCAATGAGCAAGTGATGTTGTTACTGAGTAAGCGCTTTAATACCGGCTATATATCCAGCGTTAAAAAAGAAAATATCGAACTTTCCCGTGGTAGAAGTAATGCTTACGTCACCAAAATCGTCATTGATTATGAAGTGCGTAAACCGTTTTTTGCCCATATTGATTTAGTAGGACATTTTGTCACTGATGTGGATGTGGAACCGGCCGTTAGATGATAAACATCAAGCAGAAAAAACTGTGCCAGCAACTTGGCATTGAATTTAAAAATACAGACCTATTATTGCAGGCGCTTACTCATCGGAGTGCCGCACCAAAGAATAATGAACGACTGGAATACCTGGGCGATGCCATATTGAGCTTTGTGATTGCCGAGGAATTATTTAACCGTTTTCCACAGGCCAGGGAAGGCAAGATGAGTCGCCTCCGTGCCAGCCTGGTTAAAGGGGAAACACTGGCAGAAATCGCACGTGAACTAAAATTGGGTGAAGTGTTGATTCTTGGTCAGGGTGAATTAAAAAGTGGTGGGTTTCGTCGAGAATCCATTCTGGCAGATGCGCTGGAAGCTATTTTTGGGGCGCTGTTTCTGGATAGCGGTATCGATGTGGTAAAGCCTCTTATTTTGCGGCTTTACGATGAACGTCTGGATTCCATCGATGTCACTGAAACCATTAAAGATCCCAAAACCCGTTTGCAGGAATTATTGCAAAGCCGCAAATTACCACTACCACTTTATAGTGTAAAAGAAATCGAATCTGCCGATAAACAGCCCGTATTTGAGGCATCCTGTCAGGTGAGTTTGTTGAATAAATTAGTTGTGGCTCAAGGAAGCAGTCATCGGAAGGCTGAAAAAAAAGCCGCTGAACGCGCCCTGACGTTAATCGAGTCAAAAATATGAATGATCAACCTGCTTTTCGTAGTGGCTATGTCGCCATTATCGGTCGTCCCAATGTCGGTAAATCCACCCTGATTAACCGGGTGCTGGGACAAAAATTATGTATTACCTCTCGCCGTCCACAAACCACCCGCCATCGTATTCTGGGCATTAAAACAACAGATACGGGTCAGTTCATTTATGTTGATACGCCCGGTATCCACAGTGATGGCAAACGAGCGATGAATCGATATATGAACCGTGCGGCTGCGGCTTCGGTAGAGGATGTCGATGTCGTGGTGTTTGTCGTTGAAGGCATGAAATGGACCGAGGAAGACGAGCGGGTATTACAGAAACTCAAGGAAACCTCCAAGCCGGTTATTCTGGTGATGAACAAAATTGATAAATTAGAAGATAAAGCAACGTTGTTTCCACAGGTAGAAAAGCTGGCTGCATTGTATAAATTTACGGATATCGTGCCTTTATCAGCGCGTAAAGGCATCAATCTGGAATCTCTGGAAGAGTCGATATATAAATTAATGCCAGAAGGCGAGATGATCTTTGATGAAGATCAGCTTACCGATCGCAGCTCACGTTTTCTGGCGGCCGAAATGGTTCGCGAAAAACTGTTCCGTCATTTGGGCCAGGAACTACCCTATTCACTGACGGTGGATATTGAACAGTTTGAAGACGATAACGGTATGTTCCGTATCAGCGCCGTGATTTATGTTGAACGCAGTGGTCAGAAATCTATCGTCATTGGTAAAAAAGGCGAGTTGCTCAAGCAAGTCGGTAAAGATGCCCGTGAAGATATGGAAAAATTATTCGGCTGCAAAGTGTTTCTGCAATTATGGGTCAAAGTACGTGAAGGCTGGTCTGATAATGAGCGCATGTTACGCAATTTGGG
>NZ_DCSO01000114.1:58568-63883 GCF_002325665.1 Methylophaga sp. UBA1464 | reverse complement strand
CTTATAACGACGATCTTTGATTAGGCAATCCTGTGGAATTCACCCAGGCATTTGTATTACATCAACGTCCTTATCGTGAAACCAGCTTGCTGCTGGACGTGTTTACTGCCGATTATGGTCGTTTAAGTCTGGTGGCGAGGGGGATGCGACAAAGTAAACGTCGTCATAATAATCCTCTGCAATTATTTCAGCCATTGTGGTTGAACTGGTTTGGTCGTGGTGATTTACTCACACTCAGTAAAGTTGAAACCATCAGTGCACCCTATTGGTTGCAGGGAAATGCTACTTTGTGTGGTTTGTACATCAATGAATTACTGGTCAGATTGCTGATGCAACAGCAACCTGAACCATTGGTGTTTGAGGCCTATCAGAAAGCATTGGAAGGATTGCAAGAAGCTGACCAGGCGGAACAGGTGCTGAGACTTTTTGAAAAGCGCTTGCTCGAAGCTTTGGGGTATGGTCTGGATTTGACCACAGACAGCCAGGGTGAACCGGTTGAGCAGCACCTGCATTACAGCTATCAGCCTGATCAAGGGTTGCAGCTTTGTCTGGTAAATGACACAAAGCGCATTATTTCAGGTGCCAGTTTGTTACAACTGTTGCAGGAAAATCTGAATGATCCGACTAGCCTGAATGAAACAAAGCAGCTTATGCGTTTAATAATAAACTATTATTTAGATGGCAAACCGCTGAAAAGCCGGCAGTTGTTTGCAGAAATGCAGCGTTATGCCGGAACTAAAAACAGTTAATTAAGGAACATCATGTCGATTTATCTTGGCGTCAATATTGATCATGTGGCTACGTTAAGACAAGCCCGCGGTACCCGTTACCCCGATCCGATTCAGGCGGCTATTGAAGCCGAACAAGCCGGAGCTGACAGCATTACATTGCATTTACGCGAAGACCGCCGGCATATCCAGGATCGCGATGTCAAAATGCTGGCGGATATTCTGCAAACTAAAATGAATCTGGAGATGGCGGTCACCGAAGAAATGCTCAGCATTGCCGAACATTATCGACCAGCCGATTGTTGCCTGGTACCGGAACGTCGTGAGGAACTCACGACCGAAGGTGGACTGGATGTTGCCGGTCAGCAATCACGTATGCATGATGCCTGCGTTCGCCTGGCTGAAGCTGGAGTAACAGTTTCATTGTTTATTGATCCGGAATTAAAACAGATTGAAGCAGCTGTTGCCTGCGGTGCTCCGGTGATTGAATTGCATACAGGTCGTTACGCAGAAGCCAGTTCCGCTGCAGAAGCTAAAAAGGAACTGAAAATTATCCGTAAAGCTGCTGAACAAGCTCATGCACTGGGACTGCAGGTTAATGCCGGTCATGGTTTGCATTATCACAATGTGCAGCCGATTGCAGCTATTAAAGAGTTGGTTGAACTCAATATCGGTCATGCCATTGTGGCTCGCTCATTTTTTACTGGCTTTCAGTCTGCAGTTCGTGAAATGAAGCAATTGATGCTGGAAGCCCGTCGCGGATGATCAGTGGTATTGGCACAGATTTAGTGCATATTCCGCGGATAACAGAAATGTTAAACAAATACGGCGATAAAGCGGCGCAGCGAATTCTGGATGCCAGCGAGTTCGAGCAATTTCAAAAAAACAAGCAACCGGCAGCATTTCTGGCAAAACGCTTTGCCGCTAAAGAAGCCGCAGCTAAAGCACTGGGAACTGGATTTCGTGATGGTCTGAGCCTGCAGCATATTGCAGTTCGCAATAATAGTCTGGGTAAACCAGAGCTGATATTTCATGACTATGCCGAGCGATTATTATCCCAAAAAAATATTCAGACGGCCATGCTCAGTCTGAGTGATGATGGCGATTATGCCACCGCTTACGTTGTATTAGTGGAAGGCTGAGATGGCTGAATATCCGACGATTGAATCTTTTATTGGGAATACACCGCTGGTGCGTTTGCAGCGCCTTCCCGGTGAGACCAGTAATATCATTCTGGGCAAGCTGGAAGGCAATAATCCTGCAGGCTCTGTAAAAGATCGGCCGGTCGCCAGTATGATTCGTCATGCGCAGCAACGTGGCGATATCCAACCGGGCGATACACTGATTGAAGCCACCAGTGGTAATACCGGTATTGCTCTGGCAATGGTCACGGCCATTCTGGGGTATCGCATGATTTTGATTATGCCGGAAAGCATGAGTCAGGAACGCCGTGCATCAATGCGGGCTTATGGCGCAGAAATTATCCTGACCGATGGAATGGAGTCGGCACGCGATTTGGCGTTGCAAATGCAGGCGATGGGAGAGGGTAAAGTACTGAACCAGTTCGGTAATTTTGATAATCCCCTGGCACACTATGAAACTACCGGGCCGGAAATCTGGCGTGATACAAAAGGTGAAGTAACCCATTTTGTCAGTGCCATGGGAACCACCGGCACGATTATGGGGGTATCCAGATATCTAAAAGAACAGAATTCAGCGGTGCAGATTGTTGGTGTGCAACCGGTTGACGGTGCAAAAATTCCCGGCATCAGACGTTGGCCAGAAGCCTACCTGCCGGAAATCTTTGAACCGGAAAGAGTTGATCTGACGCTGGATATGGAGCAGGACGTTGCTGAAGAAACGATGCGTCGACTCGCCAGTGAAGAAGGTATCTTCTGTGGCGTTTCATCAGGCGGCAGTGTTGCTGCGGCATTACGTTTATCGGCAACTGTCAGCAATGCGGTAATCGTCTGTATTATTTGCGACCGTGGTGATCGTTACCTTTCCACGGGTGTGTTCCCTGCAGAGTAATGTCCGCCACGACGGGATATCCACGAGGGTCTGTTGATTTTTCAGAGTCACAACAGAGGCGCCCATGAAAAATAAACTGACCCTGTTTTTAACGGTTTTGTTACTCGTATCAGCCACATCGGTCTGTGCAATAGAACAGGTATCAATCCAGATTGGTAACTGGTCAAGCGAACAGGTTGATATCAGTGGTTTGCAAGTGGAAATTGATTTAAAAACCACGGGGTTGGTTATTAGCGCCACTGCCAACGGTGTTCAGTTAGCTGAACCTTTTGGCCGATTATCAGATGTCAGACTTCGTTGTGACACGCTACGCTGGGTATCCGGACAAATTGACTGTCAGGCCGGTCAAGTCGACTTCACTCATGCACAATGGGGCAGTCAAAAATTATCGTTTAGCGTTCAATCCCAGGTCGAAGAAGACAATTATCAGCTTTCACTTAAAAACATTCGGATTGAGCAAGGCCAATTATCCATTCAGGCCAGTTATCAACAAGGCGACTGGCAAGCTGAGCTAACCGGACAGCAACTTGCACTGGCGAGCCTGATGCGTGTTGTCAGCCCCTATATTAACCAGCAACAGCTTAATCTGTTTTCACAATGGAATGTTAATGTCATCGCCGATATTGAGGCTAAACTAAAAGGCCAGCAGCAAAATCTGACATCAGCTTCGGTTACCGGCGCACTAAGTAATGTCGGATTTTCTGACCCCAGTGGACGTTATGTAGCAGAAACAGTAGACGCGCAGCTCACGCTGGAACTGCAAGCCGAGTCGGGAAGCTGGCGCTGGGAACAAACCCTGACTGTCGATGATGGGCAGGCCTATTTTGAACCCATATTTTTAGATTTGGCTGAACAGCCCGTCATGCTAAGCAGTGAGGGGCAACTTTCTTTCAACGAACAACGTTGGCAGATACAAAAGCTGCGGTTTGAACACGGAGAATCTGTTCAGGCAGCGGGACAATTGCAGGGGCAAAATACGCAATTACAACACCTGAAAATGGATCTGAATAGCAGTGACATAAGCATATTGTATAAAGACTGGCTGCAGCCGTTTATTCCGGGATCCTCGCTGAGTCACTTGCAGGCAAGCGGGCAACTTGATGCCGATATCCAATGGGACAATGAGCAGTATCAATTCATAGTGGATCTGCAGTCAGTCAGTTTGGCAGATGAGGCTGGGCGATTCAGCATTGACAGGCTCGGAGGGCAAATGGCCTGGACCAACCAAACGGCGGTATTGCCGGTCATATTAAGCTGGCAATCCGCATCAGTTTTATCGATGCCTTTGGGCGGCTCAACTTTGCAGGCAGAAGTCAGTCAGAATCAGATTCAGTTTACCGACAGTTTGTTATTACCAATTCTGGACGGTGAATTAACACTGAATAATTTTCAATTAAGTCTGGCAGAAGAACAGGGAACACGCTGGCAGTTTCAGGGCTTATTAAGTCCGGTTTCGATGGATCAGCTAAGCCGTTTGCTGGGCTGGCCTGAACTGCAGGGAAAATTATCCGGTATGATTCCAAAAGTCAGTTATGCTGACGAGATCATCAGTGTGGATGGGGCGCTGTTATTGAAGTTATTTGATGGCACAACGGTAATAAAAGATCTTCGTTTACAACAGCCGTTTGGAAGCCTGCCTCAGCTTTATGCGAATATTGATATAAACCGTCTGGACTTACAGACACTCACCAGTACCTTTGATTTTGGTAATATAAGCGGCAAAATTAACGGGCGAATACATAATCTTCGCTTATCCAACTGGCAACCCGTGCAATTTGATGCGGTATTTATGACGCCGGACAAGGATCCTGGGCGCCGTCGAATCAGTCAGCGTGCAGTGAATAATATTTCGCAGATAGGTGGTGGTCCGAGTGCGATTTTATCGCGGGGCTTTATGGGCTTGTTTGAAGATTTTTCCTATCAGAAAATTGGTCTAAGTTGTCGGTTGATGAATTCGGTCTGTCAAATGGATGGTATCGAAGCAACCGAGCAGGGTTACTATATTGTCAAAGGTGGCGGTCTGCCTCCATGGATTAATGTAGTCGGCTACACCCGGGAGGTGGATTGGCCGGAATTAATTGCCAGATTAAAAGCGGTCAGTCAGAGCGACGGACCGGTCATTCAATAAAGGAAAGTCTAATGCGTTTATTTAAATGGTTAATGGGCACTACAGCGGGCTTGATGCTGATTTCCTGCGTCACCATCAATATTTATTTCCCTGCTGCTGCCGCTGAAAAAGCCGCAGACAGAATTATTGAAGATGTATGGGGACGGGAAACCCAACCGCAACCGAGTGCGCCTGAGGAGAAGGAGACCAGTGAAGTAAACCATAATACTCCTGTTGCGTTAAAAGTATTGAACTGGATGGTGTCGCCTGTCCATGCAGAAGCTAATATCAATATTAATTCGCCGGCCATTAATGCCTTACAGGCGAAAATGAAACAACGTCATGAGCGCTTACATCCGTTTTATCAAACCGGAGCAATTGGCTTAACCAGTAACGGTTTGATTACCTTACGAGAAGCTTCAGCCGTGCCGCTTAAAGATCGCAATACT
>NZ_DCSO01000114.1:48067-58479 GCF_002325665.1 Methylophaga sp. UBA1464 | reverse complement strand
ACTGTTAATACACTGATTGCAGAAGAGAATCAGGATCGCAAAGCGTTATATGCTGAAATTGCCCGCGCCAATGGTCATCCTGAATGGGAATCAGATATCCAGGAAACCTTTGCCAGACGCTGGATAAGTAACGCAGCTAAAGGCTGGTGGTTCCAACAAGGTGGCAGTTGGAAGCAAAAATAATAATCTCATCACTGGAAAGTCCGGTTGTGCCACGGCATAACCGGACTTTTTTTATGACTATCCAATTTAAACAGGTTTGAACAAATGGCACGACGTAATCAAAGAAAACGGCTACCTACTGAAGCTGTCCAGGCAAATATCGAGAGTCTTTCACATGATGGTCGTGGCATTGCCAGAATTGAAGGCAAAACGGTTTTTGTTGATGGTGCACTAGCTGGTGAGAACGTGTCTTTTCTCTATACCCGGCTGCATAAAAAATACGATGAGGCCAGAGTGATTTCTGTCGAAAATGCTTCCGTGGATCGCGTTGAAGCTAAATGCCGGCATTTTGGTGTGTGTGGTGGCTGCAGTCTGATGCACATGTCTCCACAAGCCCAATTAAGCTTGAAACAAGATACCTTAAAGGAGCAACTTTCGCATTTTGGTCAGCTTACTCCTGAGCAGTGGTTGGCTCCCTTAACTGGGCCATTATGGGGCTATCGGCGAAAAGCCCGTCTGGGTGTTCGATATGTGACAAAAAAAGAAAAAGTTCTGGTTGGTTTCCGCGAAAAGGGATCACCATATCTGGCTGAACTATCTCAATGCGAAGTCCTCGACCCTCGGGTGGGTTTACGTCTGGAAGAACTAGGCAAAATGATTGCCGGACTGGAAGCCTACAACCGTATTGCCCAAATCGAAGTTGCAATGGATGATGCCAACACTGCACTGGTATTCCGTAATCTGGATCCATTGTGCGAAACCGATAAACAGAAATTAATCCACTATGGTCAGCAACATGATTTATGGATATATCAACAACCGGGTGGGCCGGATACCGTCAGCCCGTTATGGCCGGAAGCACCACAATTGCACTATGCTCCTGAAGAAGGGCTCAGACTGGAATTTGCACCGGGCGACTTTACCCAGGTAAATGCCGGTATCAACCATAAAATGATTGCCAAGGCGATTGAATTACTGGATTTGCAGGAAACAGATCGGGTTCTGGATCTATTTTGTGGATTAGGCAACTTTACACTACCTCTGGCTAAGCGTGTCAGCAGTGTGGTTGGGGTCGAAGGTGATAAATCGCTGGTGGCGCATGCTCAACGTAATGCGCAACTCAATGGTTTGGATAATGCTGAATTTGAAATGGCTGATCTGACTGTCACCCAACTTAAAGACTATCCATGGGCAACAGCCGGGTTCACCAAAGTATTACTGGACCCGCCCCGGAGTGGCGCTTTAGAAGTTCTTGGTCAAATTGCTGATCTGGGGGCCGAAACTATTGTTTACGTATCCTGCAATCCGGCAACGTTGGCTCGTGATGCCGGAGAGTTAGTCAATCAATATGGTTACACGCTCATGCAAACAGGCATCATGGATATGTTTCCACATACCAGTCATGTTGAATCCATAGCTTTATTCAAAAAATGAATAAAAGATTCGGGTGAATAAACCTTTAAAAATATCTCAGAATGTGACTAAGTACGCGAAAAAGTGACTGATAGTACCAAGGTACAATGGTTTTCAGGTTTTTTTTCTCTAATATAGGCACCGTTGCTCAAAGTATGAGCCGCAATAATATTAATACAGAGTGCCAACCTTGGTGTGAACCAAGAGACGGAAAACCACGGGTCTTAATGAAAAGACAGCCGGGTTGCTTTTTTTCTGAAAAGGAAATTTTATGAAAAATTTGCTACTTTTTGTTTCACTTTTAGCTGTTTCATTAACCGCTAATGCCGCTACATTCCAGGGCAGTACTTCAGGCACTTTTGAAAATCCTACTGGTCCTTCCGGTATGGTTACTTCAGGTGTTGGTACTGACCATTTTACATGGGGCGAAGGTGCTCTGACTCACTATACTTACGAATATAACAAGGTTTGTCACGGTTTTTTCTGTTACAACACGAAAGATAAGGTTGCTCAATATTCAGACCCAAGTTCGTTAACTTATTACAATACTGGTTTTAATACTGAGGTTAATCAGACTTTTGTTGCGGGATATCTAAACTTCAATAACGGTATCATTTATTCTGGCACTCAAGCTGAAAGTGTTGATTTAGCACTGACTCTTGATTTCAGTAGTCCGTCTTTATTTTCTGAAACCTTTACCTATGGATTTTCACTTGATAATACAGTGAATCCTGAAGGTGACAGCATCACTTTCCTGAATTCTGTACCGACGAAGTTTTTAAGTCACGAAGGCACAGATTATTTCTTTGAATTGACCGGCTTTGGGATTCATACCAAACATGGTATTAAACTGGTGGATGAAATCTTCCTGAAAGAAGGTAAAGACAAAACAGTTAAATTGCTTGGCCAATTTACTTCAATGCCATCTGCAGTGCCTTTACCTGCAGCAGTATGGTTATTCGGTTCTGGTTTAATGGGCTTTATAGCTCTGCGTAGAAGAGCAAAATTACAACAAGCTTAAACCTCTCGTAAATACCGTAAAATAAAAAACCGTGGTTTTATACCACGGTTTTTTTATGTCTGAAATATGCGAGTAATACATATGGAAAAGTCTGATATGCCGGCTGAAACCAATGCAGCACCTTTATTGAAAGATCATATCAATGCCGGATCCATCGAAATACTAGCCCGGTTAATCAAACAATATAAGCCGTCTTTTCCGGCAGATGAGTTTATACAAAAGTCGACTGATGATCTGGAAGCTAAGCCGCTTAAAAGCCGAGTCAGCCACCTGAGCACGGTATTAACGGAATTATTAATTGAGGATTATTCAGACACGGCTAAATGGCTCAAACAGCTTGCTGACAACTGGCCAGATAAAAATATTAATAAGGGCTGGTACAGTTTTATGGCATGGCCATTAATCGACTATGCTGGCAAACAAGGATTGCATCAGCCTGAAACGGCATTGGATTTATTAAGTCATTTGACTCGACTGTTTACCGCTGAATTTGCTATCAGGCCCTATATCGACCAGCATTTTGAGTTAACCTATCATCACCTGCTGCAATGGAGCCAGGATGCTGATGAGCATGTCCGAAGACTGGCTTCCGAGGGAATGCGACCAAGATTGCCCTGGGGAGGGCATTTAACAGCCTTGAAACTAAATCCCCAGCCAATATTTACGGTACTTAATTATCTCAAAGATGATCATAGTCGCTATGTACAAAAATCGGTCGCCAACAATCTGAACGATATCAGTAAAGATCATCCCCAACAGGTTATTGAGCTTTGTGGTGATTGGTTAAACGATTCAACAGCCCAACGCCGCTGGATTATTCGTCATGGTCTCCGCAGTCTTATTAAAGCGGGGGAGCCCGCAGTATTTCCATTACTGGGATTCACTCAGAAGCCTCGAGTCCAGGTTGATTTAGTTCTCACTGAGCAACAGCTAAAACTGGGGGAATCGCTGGTTCTGCAGGCCGAAATACATTCTGCAGCAGATCAAACCCAGGTATTGGTCGTGGACTATCGTGTATGGCACGTTAAAGCCAACGGTACGACCACTGCAAAAGTATATAAATGGAAAAATATCGAGTTACTGGCAAGAGAAAGTATTCGTCTGAGTAAGTCACATGGATTTTTAAAACTCACTACCAGACAGTATTACAGTGGCCGGCACACCTTTGAAATACTTATCAATGGGGTGGTTTACAATCAAGCCTCAATGAATCTATTGCTTGACTGAATTTTCCCTAAACGTATTGCCGGAAAAACGCTGAACGAACACATAACACTAAGAGCCCCGCAGGGCTCATAGTATTTGTAGTGCAAATCTTACTGTTTGGCTAATGCCTGCCAGGTACTGACGACAGTATCCGGGTTTAATGAAATACTGCTGATACCTCGCTCAAGCAGCCATTCTGCCAAATCAGGATGATCTGAAGGACCCTGACCACATATACCGATATATTTATCGGCTTTGTGACAAGCTTTAATCGCCATATCCAACATTGCCAAAACGGCTGGATCGCGTTCATCAAACGCTTTAGCAATTTGTGCTGAATCACGATCCAGGCCAAGTGTCAGCTGTGTCATATCGTTAGAACCGATGGAAAATCCATCAAAGAATTCAAGGAACTGATCGGCAAGTACTGCGTTTGAAGGTAATTCACACATCATGATCACACGCAGACCATTTTTACCACGTTCCAGTCCGTTCTTTTTCAGAATCTTAATAACAGCTTCAGCTTCAGTTAATGTACGAACAAAAGGAATCATGATTTCGACGTTGGTTAAGCCCATTACATCGCGGACACGTTTGATTGCTTCACATTCCAGTTCAAAGCAAGCTTCGAATTCAGGCGAACTGTAGCGTGCCGCACCACGAAAACCAATCATCGGGTTTTCTTCGTGAGGTTCAAATTGCGCGCCACCAATCAGATTGCCATACTCATTCGATTTAAAATCGGACATACGTACAATCACTTTAGATGGATGAAATGCTGCAGCAATGGTCGAAACGCCCTCAGTGATACGACTGATATAAAACTCAACCGGATCACCGTAGGCGGTGGTTCTTTCTTTAATTATCTGTTGTACTTCAGCATCCATTTTATCTGCGGCCATTAAGGCTTTAGGGTGAATGCCGATAGTGTTATTGATAATGAATTCCAGCCGGGCCAAACCAACACCATCGTTAGGCAGTTGTGAGAAACTCATGGCACGATCCGGATTACCCACATTCATCATGATTTTGACGGGTAATTCGGGCATTTGATCCAATGACTGAACACGGTGTTCAAATTCCAGAAGCCCCTGGTAAATATAACCTTCATCGCCTTCAGAACAGGAAACCGTTGCCGAAATGCCTTCAGCGACTTTTTCAGTGGCATCGCCACAACCAACGACTGCCGGAATACCTAATTCACGCGCAATAATGGCTGCATGACAGGTACGTCCACCACGATTGGTTATAATCGCGGCTGCTTTTTTCATGATCGGTTCCCAATCAGGATCGGTCATGTCAGTTAATAAAACGTCACCGGCTTCAAATTGATCCATTTGATCCAGGCTGCTCAAAATCCGGACCCGGCCGCGGCCTATTTTTCTGCCAATCGCGCGACCTCTTGCTAATAACTCACCTTTGTCTTTCAGGATGAATTGTTCAGTGACATTTACACTGCGGCTTTCAACAGTTTCGGGACGTGCCTGGACAATATAAATCTGACCATCATTGCCATCTTTGGCCCACTCAATATCCATTGGTCTTTGATAATGCTTTTCGATAACCATCGCCATGCGGGCCAATGACTCAATTTCTTCATCATTCAGACAAAAGTGTAATCGTTCTTCGGGGTCTACATCGACGGTTTTAACGGGTGATTTATCGTCTCCGGAATAAATCATTTTCAGCGCTTTCTGACCGAGTGTTCTGCGTAATACCGCCGGGCGTTCAGCCGCCAAGGTTGTTTTATGAACATAAAACTCATCGGGATTTACCGCACCTTGCACGACCATTTCACCAAGGCCGTAACTACCGGTGATAAAGACGACATCACGAAAACCACTTTCTGTATCCAACGTAAACGCGACACCGGCAGAAGCGATGTCAGAACGCACCATCTTTTGAATACCAGCAGATAAAGCTACTTCACTGTGCTCAAAGCCCTGATGATCGCGATAGGCAATTGCCCGATCGTTGAATAGCGACGCAAACACTTCTCTGATGGCAAACTTGATATTGTCTAAACCGGAAACATTGAGAAAGGTTTCCTGTTGACCGGCAAATGATGCATCCGGTAAATCTTCTGCAGTTGCAGATGAACGAACAGCCCAGCTGGTTGACGTACCATATTCTTGAACTAGTTTGTGATAAGCCTCATCAATCGCGGCTTCCATTTTTTCGGGATAGGGAATGGTCATGATCCAATCACGGATGGTTTTGCCCGCTTTTTGCAGTGCCACGACATTGTCCACATCCAGTTCACGTAATAAATCGTTTATCTGGTCTTGTAGCCCGTCATGTTTTAAAAACTCTCTGTAGGCATCCGCTGTGGTTGCAAAACCGCTTGGTACGGCGACGCCCAAAGGTGCTAAATTCTGCAACATTTCGCCTAAAGACGCATTTTTTCCACCAACTCTCCCGACATCATTCATGCACAACTTTTCGAGTGGAATTACATATTCGGTCATGACAACTACCTTAAATTTTTAGTTTTATTAAATGTAATGGTTGATTCGCGGATGCGCTCACGCGCAAGCCCCATGGAGCGAACAACACGGCTGGATATTTCTTCAATAGAGGTATTCGTAGTATCAAATACCGGAATATCAACTTTCTCAAACATACTCATTGCTTTATCTAGTTCTCGCTGACAGATTTCCAATGAGGAGTAATTACTGTCAGGGCGACGTTGGCGGCGAATACGACTCAGGGGTACAGGTTTAATGGTCAAACCGGCAAGTTTATGCCGATGAATTTTCAGATACTCCGGCAGTTCTTCTGCTTCCAAATCTTCCGCGGTCAACGGATAGTTAGCCACTTTAAGGGAAAAGTTCATGGCTAAATATAAGCTGGTAGGCGTTTTACCGCAACGTGAAACACCCACTAAAATGATATCAGATTCTTCATATTGATCCGGGCGAATGCCGTCATCGTGAGTCAGTGCATAGTCAATCGCATCCAGACGTTTTTGATAGGTGGTATCACTGATCGAAATTCGTGAAACACCTTGTTTCTGAGAAGATTGCACCTGAAGAAACTCTTCCATAGAACCGATAAACTGATGAAACAGGCTGATTACAAAGCCATCACAATCTTCGATAATCTGTTGGGCTTCGTTATTCACTAAGGTGCTGAAAACCAGAGGCGGTAGATCAGATTCTGTACACAGCGCGTTAATTTGTTCGCGAGCATCTTCTGCTTTTTCTTTGGTATCGACAAAAGCCAGTGTAATTGTTTCGAACTCAATTTCAGGAAATTGCGCTAATAAGCACTTTCCATAAGATTCTGCCGTTAAACCGGTACGATCCGATACAAAAAAAACGTTTCTGATTGGTTGGTTATAATTTTCGGTTAGTTCACTCATCTAGTAATGATGTGCTGAAATGGCTGTTTTGATCAACAAAAAGTTTGGAGGCGCTGGGGGCAAGCTTGAATACAAATTTTAGAAAACGAAGATAACTCTTTGTATCGTAAATTACGAGCGGTTATTACCTATCATATTGCGCCGAGAGAACATGAAGTTTCTGACAGAGTGGCAATGCTGAATGAACGTTATTTTGCGGCATTATTAATGGTCATTCTGGACATGTTTTCGCCGGTAAAACTGTCAGGTTTGCCAATTTAAATGTGTAGTAAGAAGGCTTTACGCAAACGCCCCAATGACATAAATATGCAGAGGCTGGGTTTTCTATTTAGCAGGGAAACGATATCCGACTGTTTGCTGCTTTAAACCGCTGAAACTGAATTATAAAAAACAAATGTCCTGAAAGAATCTTATGTTCTATTCCTCAAGGAATATGAATTCAGATCCAACTTCAGGACATCAGTGTCTGCTTATGTTTCATAGCCACTACTGTAGGGATTCTTTATCTGGCCCAACAACTGCCTTGGAAATGACCCTAAAGCACCATCAAAATCAGACCAGTTTAACGAGATCTGACCCTTAAAATGTTCAGGCCATCAATAAACCGAAAGCTACAAGCCCTATGCAGGCGAGCGACATAACTATTATAAATTCGATGAAATGTTCCATTAGCCATTCTTCAAGTTTGTGCATGATAAAACTCCTTAATAACGGTTAGATATTTCGTCTATCCGTTATCAATTATCAAGCTGTATCACCCAGAAGGCATTGATCTGGATCAAATCATAGCCATTAGGTTTATCCTTGATGGCAGGCCATTTAAAGCTAATTCTGAACTACGATAAATACCATCCGATTGCGACCAAACCCAACCAGAAAACGGTGAATAGCAGAATGATATGTGGAAACTTCTGCATCAAAAATTCATCAATCTTTTTTAACATTTTTGCCTCATACACCAATCATTTTCGACTAATAAAGATACCATCTGCAAATTGATTATGCCAGTCAAAAACAATGCTTCTTCCATGATTTCAATGATATGGCCGGTGATGCAAAAGAATTAAAAATATTTCTTGTGTATGCAGTAAAAATTCTCTATATTTTCTCTTCTCGTTATATTCTCATGTCAGGTGAAAAGTATGCTAACTAAAAGACAACAAGACACGCTCAACTTTATTCGCCAATACATTAATGAAAATGGTGAAGCACCTTTAGTCACTGAAATTGCCGAGGGGCTGGGTATCAGTTCACAGGGTACCGCTCACAGATATATTCAGGCTTTGATTGATGGTGGCTATCTGGAACGGCTGACAGGCAGAACGCGAGGGTTGAAGTTGAATGAGCAGGTGTTTTCAGAGCAATCACTGGTTTTCCCGATGATGGGAAAAATCGCGGCCGGACGTTTGATCGAGGCCGTAGCCGATGAGTCTGAAATTGACCTTGGTAGTATGTTCAAAGGGAAAGGTCGTTATGTCTTGAAAATCAGTGGTGAATCCATGATTGGCAAAGGCATCATGTCGGGTGATTATGTGGTTGTAGAATCAACAAGACAGGCAAGGCATGGTGACATGATTGTGGCACTGGTTGATGGTTATGATGCCACCCTTAAAACCATGCTGGTCAATAAAGATGGCACCATTACCTTAATGCCGGCAAATGAAGCGTTTGAACCTGTGACGATTGATGCTAAACGACTCAGTATCCAGGGGGTAGTGGTGGGGCAGTTGCGAACTTATCCCTGAATAGCGGTTGCGTGAAACTTAACAGCCGGTTTTTACCTGGCAGGCTTAACCATACTGTTGAGTATAGTAATAATTGGTTGCTTCGACATAACCCGCGATACTGCCGCAATCAAAACGATGTCCTTTAAACTTGACTGCCAGTACCGGTTTTTCCTGAGCCATTGCCCGTATGGCATCGGTGATCTGTACTTCGCCATTGGCACCTGGGGGAGTATTACGCAGGTAATCAAAAATATCGGGCGTCAAAACGTAACGCCCGATAATGGCCAGATTACTGGGCGCATCTTCCGGTTTAGGCTTTTCAACCATATCGGTAATGCGATAAATATCGGGTTCAATTTCATCACCGGATATCACACCATAGCTACCGGTTGCGTCGGCTGGAACTTCTTCTATTGCCACGATGCTGCATTGATGTTTCTGATAAAGATCGACTAACTGACCTAATGCACGTTTGCCACCGGATTCAGGTGTAGCGCATAAATCGTCTGCCAGCAATACCGCAAAAGCTTCATCACCGATTATGGGCTCACCAGTGAGGATGGCGTGTCCCAAACCCAGCATGGCGCGCTGACGCATGAAAATAAAATCACATGCATCCATCACATTGCGAATGTCATCAAGATGAGACTCTTTGCTCGTTCCGTAAATCTGATGTTCCAGTTCGAAACTGGTATCAAAATGGTCGGCAATCGCTCTTTTACCCCGTCCGGTAATAAAGCCCATACTGTGCAATCCAGCTTCCATGGCTTCTTCTACACCGTATTGGATAAGGGGTTTGTTAACGATTGGCAACATTTCTTTAGGCATCGCCTTGGTGGCCGGTAAAAAACGTGTGCCGTAGCCGGCGACGGGGAAAAGGCATTTACGAATTGAAACGTTTGCTGTCATGAATATGGGTCCTCGTAAAATTTAGTGGCGGAAATCAGCGATTACTCAACCACGCGCATTGATAGGGAGATAGCTGAATTTCAATTTGCCAGGAATCGATAGCCTCACCACTGACAAGATCATGCCAATCATCAGTTGCAACCAGGTTGAGATCGGCGATACGAAGCGTTTGCGGTTGATCAGTGATATTAAATATACAGAATATACTTTGCCGGCGGTCAATACTTTGTCGCCAGAAGCCAAATAAGGCATCGCCAAGTTGTAGGGTATATTGCGTTGCGTTGGGATGAAATGCTGAATGTTGAGTGCGAAGCGTAATCAACCCTGTGAGTTTTTGGTATATCTGAGAGTGATTATTGGCGGGATGTTTAAGAGCTGTCCGAATGGCAGAATCATCCCACTGATGGCGATTGATCGCGCGATTATGCTGATGTTTCGCAAGCCGTTGATAATCATTTCCAGTGGCTAACAGGCTATGAATATAAATACCCGGGATACCCTCCAGGGCCAGCATAATCGCGTGTGCGCAAATAAAGCGGGCTTGTTGCCATTGGTCGGGACCTTTTACTGTTCCTTGCAACGCATCAAATAACGCAATATTGATCTCATA